>CALEZJ010000461.1 GCA_937927885.1 uncultured Paracoccaceae bacterium
GCAGCCTATGGTGCCCTTGGTCAGCAGCGCCATGTCGGGCTCGATCTTGCACTTGTTGCGCAGGTCGTCGGCGTATTTCGCAATCAGATCGTCGCGGCGTCCCATGTCACTTGTCCTTTGTTGCTGTTGGCAGACTTCGACCCAGAGCATACGAATCGCCTTGCGCCTCGCGCAAGGGGAAAGGTTCGCGGCCGCGTCCCCTCAGAACCGCTCGGCGCGCAGGATCTGCGTGTCGGTGACGCTGACCACGCCGATATGCGCATCCAGCAGGGGAAACAGCGCCTCCAGCAGGGTCTCCAGCCGCGCGGGGGCGATCAGGCAGATGACCGCGATCATCCCGTTGGCGCGGCCCACGCCCCCCTCGCGCGTCCAGGCACCGGATCGGCCCGAGCCCCCCAGCACCGGCAGGATGGTGAACCCGCTCACCCCGGCCTCGGTCAGGGCGCGCGAGACCTGCCGCTCCATCACCGCCTCGATGATCACCTCGACCCGCTTCGCGGCATGCATCTGCATCTCTCAGCCTCCGGTCACGGCCCGGGCGACGGCCACATAGACCGGCAGACCCAGGATCAGGTTGAAGGGAAAGGTGATCCCCAGGGACAGCGTCAGATACAGCGCCGGATTGGCGCGCGGCAGCGCCACCCGCATCGCCGCGGGCACGGCGATGTAACTGGCCGAGGCCGACAGCGTCATCATCGTCGCCACCCCGCCCGTGGAGAGGCCCAGCGCCAGCCCCATCCCCAGCCCGGTCGCCGCACCCACCAGCGGCATGACGACGCCAAAGGCGGCGGCCCCGGCGCCCACCACCCCCGGCGCAGCGCGCAGCCCGCGCCCGGCCAGCAGGCCCATGTCCAAAAGGAACAGGCACAGCACCCCCTTGAAGGGCGACACGATCAGCGGGGCGATGTCAGCCATCCCCTGCTCGCCGGTCACCATGCCGATCAGGAAGGACCCGATCAACAGCACGATCGACCCGTTCAGCGCGATCTCGCGCCAACCCTCGGCGCCCAGCCGCGCCGCGCCGCCGCCGCGCGACGCCAGCCACAGCGCGGTCAGGATGGCTGGCGCCTCCATCGCGGCGGCGACGGCGATCAGCCATCCCTCGGCGCCGATCCCCTGCGCACTCAGGACGGCACCCAGCGCGACAAAGGTGACGATGCTGATCGACCCGTAATGCCCGGCGACTGCGGCGGCATCGACGGCGGAAATCCCCCGCGCCATCGCCCTGAGCAGCGCAAAGGCCACGACGGGCAACAACGCCGACAGCACGATGCCGCCGCCGATGGCGGGCAAAAGCCCCCCGCCAACCCCATGCGCCGCCACGCTGGCGCCACCTTTGAAACCGATGGCGAACAGCAGATACAGCGACATGCCCTTTGCGATGGCCTCGGGGAATGCCAGATCCGACCGCGCCAGCGCAGCGCCAAGGCCCAGCAGGAAACACAAGATAATCGGCGACAGCAGGTTCTGCGCTGCCAGATCAAAGATCGAGCCCATGGAAGGTCAGAGCCTGCGCAACAGGTCCGGCGTCGGCCAGCCATCGGCGGGCAGACCCATCTGCGCTTGCACATCCTGCACGGCGGCCCGCGTTCCCGCACCCAGAATGCCGTCGATATTGCCCACATCGAACCCGCGCGCCTGAAGACGGCGCTGCAACTCGCGCATCTGGTCCCGGTCCAGCCCAGCCTCGGGGTTGCCCGCCTCATAGACCGGGGCGCCCTCGATGCGCGTGGCGAAATAGGCGGCGGTCACCACATAGGTAAATGACTGGTTCCACTCGAACAGCACGCGGAAATTGTCAAAGATCATGAAGGCCGGGCCGCGGTGCCCCTGCGGCAGGATGATCGAGGCCGGCAGCCGCCCGTTCGGCAGGCTGGTGCCCCGCGCCGCCACCCCCATCTGTGCCCAGTCCGATACGCTGAGGCGCGTGCGCAGCCCGGTGCGCGTCAGGTCCAGCCCCCGGGGAAGGCTCACCTCGACCAGCCAGGGCTCGTTCGGGCGCCAGCCGTGGTGACGCAGCAGGGCGGCGCCCGTCAGCACCGCATCCGGCATCGAGCCACGCACATCCACATGCCGGTCGCCGTCGCCGTCGATGCCCAGCGTCAGGATGTCGCGCGGCAACATCTGGACCATGCCGATTTCACCGGCCCAGGCGCCCACCGTTGTCGCCGGGTCCAGATCGCCCCGCCGATAGAGTTCGGCCATGGCGATGATCTGCGGGCGGAACAGATGCGGACGGCGGCAATCATGCGCCAGCGTGGCCAGCGCATCGGCGGTGTTGATATCCCCCTGGAACGACCCGAAATCGGTCTCGAACGCCAGAAAGGCCAGCATCACGCCCGGGCTGATGCCGAATTCGCGCTGCACCCTCTCGAACAGGGCCGCCTGCCGCTGCAACAATTGCCGCGCGCGGTCCAGCCGCCCCTGGCTGATCAATTGCCGCGAAAAGTCGATGAAGGGGCGCTGAAAGAACCCCTGCCCGCGGTCGCGGCTCAGCACGGTCTGGTTCTGCTGCAACCGGCCAAAGAACCGGTCCGCCACATCGGCGGGCAGCCCGCCGCGGACCGCCTCGGCCTTCAGTTCGGTGATGAACGCCGACCAGCTTCCGCCGCAGGGCACGGATTGCGCCCCGACGCCGAAAGGCAACAGGGACAGGGCGGCGGCGGCAAGAAAACGGCGCATGAAAACTCCTTCAACGGACCCTGCGCAGCCTAACAAACCCCCGCCGCCCGGCCAAGCCCGAGCCCCATCACTTTGCTGCAAATACGCTCTTTTTGGGGGGTGCCGGGGGGCATCGCCCCCCGGCCGGGTCGCCCAAGCCAAATGCGCCCTTGGCGCAGGCAGGCGAGGGCGAAACCCCCTCAGAACACCACGACCGAGCGGATCGATTTCCCCTCGTGCATCAGGTCGAACCCCTTGTTGATCTCGTCCAGGGTCAACACATGGGTGATCATCGGATCGATCGCGATCTTGCCGTTCATGTACCAGTCGACGATCTTCGGCACATCCGTCCGCCCCCGCGCCCCGCCAAAGGCCGATCCCTTCCACACCCGCCCGGTCACCAGCTGGAACGGCCGGGTGCTGATCTCCTTGCCCGCCTCGGCCACGCCGATGACCGTGCTGACACCCCAGCCCCGGTGGCAGGCCTCCAGCGCCTGACGCATGACCATCGTGTTGCCGGTGCAGTCAAAGGTGTAATCCGCCCCGCCATCGGTCAGCGCCACCAGATGTGCCACGATGTCGCCGTCGACCTCCTTGGGGTTGACGAAATGCGTCATGCCGAACATCCGGCCCCACTGGGCCTTGTCCGGGTTGATGTCGACACCGATGATCTTGTCGGCGCCCACCAGCCGCGCCCCCTGGATCACGTTCAGGCCAATGCCGCCCAGGCCAAACACGATCACATTGGCGCCCGGCGTGACCTTGGCGGTGTTGATCACCGCGCCCACCCCCGTCGTCACCCCGCAGCCGATATAGCAGGCCTTGTCAAAGGGCGCGTCGGGCCGGATCTTCGCCAGCGCGATTTCGGGCAGCACGGTGAAGTTCGAGAAGGTCGAACACCCCATGTAATGATAGATAGGCTGGCCCTTGTAGCTGAACCGCGTCGTGCCGTCGGGCATCAGGCCCTTGCCCTGCGTGGCGCGGATGGCGGTGCACAGGTTCGTCTTGCCGCTCAGGCAGCTTTTGCATTGCCGACACTCCGGCGTGTAAAGCGGGATGACATGGTCGCCGGGCGTCAGGCTGGTCACCCCGGCCCCCACCTCGCGCACGATCCCTGCGCCCTCGTGGCCCAGGATCGACGGGAAAATTCCCTCGCTGTCGAACCCGTCCAGCGTATAGGCGTCGGTGTGGCAGATGCCGGTCGCCTTGATCTCGACCAGCACCTCGCCCGCTTTCGGCCCCTCCAGGTCCAGCTCGACGATTTCCAGAGGTTTCTT
This sequence comes from uncultured Paracoccaceae bacterium, assembly GCA_937927885.1. GTDB lineage: Bacteria > Pseudomonadota > Alphaproteobacteria > Rhodobacterales > Rhodobacteraceae > Pararhodobacter. The sequence continues at coordinate 3,939 of CALEZJ010000461.1, forward strand.
CGCCTCGAAGGCAACGGCGGCGCGGGTTTTCATGGGCAGGCTCCTTAAGGTTTTCGCGACCTTAGGCGGCTTGGCCCGCGTGATACTATTACAATCGCGGGATTGTGGCCAAGGTCGTAAAGATGCGTATTTGCAGCAGAATGAAGGGGCGGCTTGCTGCCTTGCGTCCTTTGGCCTAGCCTTCGCGGCATGAGCACCGCGTTTTTCACCGACCCCGCCTGCCTGACCCACGAAACGCCCGAGGGCCACCCCGAACGGGTGGCGCGGCTGCGCGCGATCCTTGCCGCGCTGGAGGCCCCGGCATTTGCCGCGCTCGACCGGCGCCAGGCCCCGCCCGCGCCGGTCGAGGAACTGCTGCGCTGTCATCCCCTCGCCTATGTCGACAGCATTCGCGCCGCGATTCCCGCCCGCGGGATCCACCAACTGGACCCCGACACCTGGGTGTCGCCCGGCAGTTGGGCGGCGGCGCTGAACGGGCTGGGCGCCGCGCTGGGCGCGCTGGATGCGGTGATGGCGGGGCAGGCGCACAACGCCTTTGCCGCCATCCGCCCGCCCGGACACCATGCCGAAACCGCAAAGCCGATGGGGTTCTGCCTGTTCGGCACGGTGGCGATTGCGGCGAAACGGGCGCTGGACCACCACGGCCTTTCCCGCGTCGCGGTGCTGGATTTCGACGTGCATCATGGCAACGGCACGCAGGACCTGCTCTGGGACGAGGCGCGGACGCTCTTTGTCTCCAGCCACCAGTTCCCGCTCTGGCCCGGCACCGGCGAGGCGCATGAGCGGGGCGCGCATGACAACGTCATCAACCTTCCCCTGCCGCCCGGCACCGCTGGCCCCGCCTTCCGCGACGCCTGGGAACGCGTGGTCTTTCCCCGCGTCGATGCCTTTGCCCCCGAACTGATCCTGATTTCGGCCGGTTTCGATGCCCATGCCGACGACCCTCTGGCGCAACTGCTGCTGCGCGAGGGCGATTTCGACTGGATCACCCGGCGCATCTGCGACCTCGCCGACCGGCATGCCGCCGGGCGGGTGGTCAGTGTGCTGGAAGGCGGCTATAACCTCGACGCGCTGGCGGCCTCGGTCGCGGCGCATGTCGGGGTTCTGATGGAGCGTGGCGCATGAAGCCGGTTGCCGAAATGTCGTTCGAGGAGGCTCTGCGCGAGCTGGAGCAGGTCGTGGGCCAGCTCGAAAGCGGGCAGGTCGATCTGGAGAAATCCATCGCGATCTATGAACGCGGCGCCGATCTGAAAAAGCACTGCGAGGCCAAGCTGGCGCAGGCGCAGGCGCGCATCGAACAGATCGCGCTGGCGGAAAACGGCGCGGTTCAGGGCACCTCGCCCTTCGATCCGAAATGAGCTTTCCCGGCCAGCTTGCCCGTCAGGCGGGCCGCGTCGCGGCGCGGCTGGATGCGGCCTTGGCGCAATTGCCCGAAAGCCGGGTGCGCGCGGCGATGGCGCATGCGCTGGTCGGCGGCAAGGGGCTGCGCGGCTTTCTGGTGCTGGAAAGCTGCGCCCTGCACGACGTATCCGAAGCCGTGGCGCTGAACGCCGCCGCCGCCATCGAGGCGATGCACGCCTATTCGCTGGTGCACGATGATCTGCCCGCGATGGATGACGACGATCTGCGGCGCGGGCGGCCCACGGTGCACATTGCCTTCGACGAGGCGACGGCCATTCTGGCCGGCGACGCCTTGCAGGCGCTGGCCTTTGATCTGGCGGCGCAGACCAGCCATGCCGGGCTGGTGCGGGGACTTGCCCGGGCGGCGGGGGCCGAAGGCATGGTGCTGGGCCAGGCGCTGGACATCGCCGCCGAGACGGCCGCGCAGCCCTTGACGCTGGACCAGATCATCCACCTGCAACAGGGCAAGACCGGCGCCTTGTTCGGCTGGTCCTGCACCGCCGGGCCGGTGCTGGCCGGGACCGATCCGGTGCCGATGGCCGCCTATGCGCAGGCGCTGGGTCTGGCCTTTCAGATCGCCGATGACATTCTGGACACCGAAGGCGACGCCGCCACTGCGGGCAAGCGGCTGAACAAGGACGCGGCGGCCGGCAAGGCGACCTTCGTGTCGCTTCTGGGGCTGGAACCGGCGCGCCAGCGCGCGGCGGATCTGATCGACGCGGCCTGCGACGCGCTGGCCCCCTACGGCGCGCGGGCCGAATCCTTGCGCGAGGCGGCCCGGTTCGTTATCAGCCGCGACAAATAGTCGGAGGTTTCATGAGTGACCGTCCCGCCACGCCGCTGCTGGACCGCGTGCAAGGCCCCGCTGATCTGAAGCGCCTGAGCGATCCGCAGTTGAAGCAGGTCGCTGATGAGCTGCGCGCCGAGACGATCAGTGCGGTTTCCGAAACCGGCGGCCATCTGGGCGCCGGTCTTGGCGT
>CALEZJ010000462.1 GCA_937927885.1 uncultured Paracoccaceae bacterium
AAGGACGCGGCTCGCGCCAACATCATCGCCGCCACGCGCGAGGTCGATTGGGGTACCAAACTGCTCAGTGTGCGCATCAATGGGCTGGATACGCCGTGGTGGTACCGCGACGTGGTGGATCTGCTGGAGCAGGCCAGTGACCGGCTCGATCAGATCATGATCCCCAAGGTGGGCTGCGCCGCAGATATCTATGCGGTCGATGCGCTGGTTACGGCAGTCGAGCGCGCCAAGGGCCGCACCAAGCCGATCAGCTTCGAGGTCATCATTGAATCGGCGGCAGGGATTTCGCACGTCGAGGAGATCGCCGCATCCAGCCCCCGTCTTCATGCCATGAGCCTGGGCGCCGCCGATTTCGCGGCCTCGATGGGCATGCAGACCACCGGCATCGGCGGGACGCAGGAAAACTATTACATGCTGCGCGAAGGCGTCCGCCACTGGTCCGACCCCTGGCATTGGGCGCAGACCGCCATTGTGGCCGCCTGCCGCACACATGGCATCCTGCCGGTGGACGGACCGTTTGGTGACTTTTCCGACGACGAGGGGTTCCGCGCTCAGGCTCGCCGGTCTGCCACGCTGGGCATGGTCGGCAAATGGGCGATCCACCCCAGACAGGTGGCGCTGGCGAATGAGGTCTTCACACCTTCTGACGCCGCCGTCGCCGATGCGCGTGCGATCCTCGCGGCGATGGAAGAGGCCAAGGCGAACGGTCTGGGAGCGACCACTTACAAGGGCAAACTGATTGACATTGCCTCGATGAAGCAGGCCGAGGTCATCGTACGTCAAGCGGAACTGATCGCAGGGAACTGAGAGACCCGGTCCGGCGCCGGGGAGGGCAGCCGGACACACGGGGAGGAGCGCGCGCGCCGGGGAGACCCGGCGCGCGTCTGCATTTGCGGGATTGGCACCCTGAATGTCAGATGTTCAAAGAATGCTAATTTTCTGCAAAGTGAAGGCGCAATGCGGCATTCTCTTTCCGAGTTCAGATCGAAAAAGTATCAGTCTGGTGCGCGAACGGGTTGGCGCAGGATGGTCTTCAGCTTTTCGGGTGCAGTGCGGGACGGGTCATTGAGATAGATTTCGTGGTGCTGGCCGGACAATGAAAGGCCCTGCGCTGCCGCCTCCGCGTGCAAGCGAGCGATCAGCGGCCCCTCGTCGGCATAGGGGCCCAGATGAAGGGCTTGCAGGCACGCGCCCTCGTCGAGGGTCCAGAGCAGAACGCGGGACAGGGAGTCGACAAGATCGGGACGTTTTCGCTGGGCGGCGGCACGCAGCGTCTCCAGTGTCAACTCGTCCAGCCAGCCGGGCGCGCGGATCAGCATGCACCAGCGCCAGCTTTCGCGCGCGCCGGAACGGAAATCCCCCATGTCGTCGGCCCACCAGAGTCCTTCGAGAGGGCCGACTTTCTCGTCGATCCCGCGCGCCTTGCCTGCAAAGCGGGCGCCGTATGCCAGCGAGTAGAGGGCCGAGACCGAGGCCGAGTGGGCAGAGCCACCGGGCGCGCCCTGCCCCTCGATGGCCAGAAAGGACATTGGCGGAACCATAACCCGGTCGATGCGACCGGGTTTTCCGGACAGAAGGGGATCAGGCATTCGACACCTCCGGTCCGCAGACAACCATGGGAGGCGCGATGATGCAATCAGAGTGATCGCGGCCATTCGTTTCCCGCATGGCCGCAGCGCGTGCAACTTGCTATTGTAGCCCTATACAGCGGCGCCCTTGCAGCGTAAGGGGGCGGCTTGACCCAGATCTGACGGGATTTTCCATGACCTCCGCGCTTCCTCCCCTCCCCGCTCCGTTGGCCCGATCGCTGGCTGAGAAAGGGTTCGACACCTTGACCCCGGTGCAGGAGGCGGTGCTGGCTCACGGGTTGGCTGGGCAGGATTTGCTGGTTTCGGCGCAGACCGGCTCGGGCAAGACGGTGGCCTTCGGTCTGGCGATTGCGGCAGACCTGATCCCCGAGGGCGAGATGCTGCCGCCGCCGGACACCGCGCGCGCGCTGGTGATCGCGCCGACGCGCGAACTGGCGTTGCAGGTGCGCCGCGAGTTCGAATGGCTGTATGCCGCCGCCCACGCCGCCATTGCCAGTTGCGTCGGTGGCATGGACGCCCGCACCGAACGCCGTGCGCTGGAGCGCGGCGCGCATATCGTTGTCGGAACCCCGGGACGGCTGCGCGACCATATCGAGCGCGGATCGCTCGACCTGTCCACCGTGCGCGCCGTCGTGCTGGATGAGGCCGACGAGATGCTGGACCTGGGCTTCCGCGAGGATCTGGAGTTCATCCTTCAGGCCCTGCCGCCCGAGCGTCGCACGCTCTTGTTCTCGGCCACCGTTTCGCCGGGGATCGAGCGTCTGGCGCAGACCTATCAGCGCAGCGCGCGGCGCATCGCCACGGAATCGTCGCGCGATGCCCATGCCGACATCAGCTATCGGGCCCTGCTGGTGGCACCCGAGGATGCCGAGCATGCGATCGTCAATGTGCTGCGGTATTATGAGGCCAAGAACGCGCTGGTTTTTTGCAAGACACGCGCTGCGGTCAACCATCTGACAGCGCGGTTCCTCAATCGAGGGTTCCCGGTGGTGCCCCTGTCCGGGGAACTGGCGCAGGAAGAGCGGGCGCGCGCGCTGCAAGCGATGCGCGACGGGCGGGCGCGGGTTTGCGTGGCGACCGACGTGGCGGCGCGCGGGATCGACCTTCCGGGGCTGGATCTGGTGATCCACGCCGATCTGCCGTCGAACACCGAAACCCTGTTGCACCGGTCTGGCCGGACAGGCCGGGCCGGGCGCAAGGGAGTCAGCATCCTGATCGTACCCACCCCGGCGCGACGCAAGACCGAGCGTCTGCTGGGGCTGGCCAGCTTGCAGGCGGAATGGGCCGGGGCCCCGACACCGGCAGACGTGTCGGCGCGCGACGTCGAGCGGCTGTTGACCGACGAATTGCTGACAGCGCCCGAGACGCCGGACGAAATGGGCCAGATCACTCTGTTGACCGAACGGTTCACCTCGCGCGAGTTGGCCGCAGCCGTGGCGCGGCACTATTTTGCCGCGCGTTCGGCGCCCGAGGACGTGGCGCCGGTGGCGCTGGACGGATCGAAGCCCGCGCGGCCGCGCGCCGAGTTCGAGCGCAGTTTCTGGGTGCGCATTGCGGCGGGTCACAATGACCGGGCCGAGGCGCGCTGGCTGTTGCCGATGCTGTGCCGTTCGGGCAACCTGACGAAAACGGACATTGGCGCGATCCGCATTCAGAGCGACCATACGCTGGCGCAATTGCATGAGGATTGTGCGGAACGCTTCTGGGCGGCCATCGGCAGCGGGATGGTGCTTGATCAGGGTATACCGGTTTCACCGGCCGACACCCCGGCCGAAGGCGATCGCCCCGCCCCACGTCCCACCCGCACCGAAGGAAGCGAGCGCCCGTTCAAACCTCGCGCCCCGCGCGCCGAAGGGGAAGAGCGGCCCTATTCGCCGCGTCCGCCGCGTGCGGAAGGGGGCGAACGCCCCTACACGCCCCGGGCCCTGCAAGGCGAGGATCGCACGGATCGTCCCTATACGCAGCGTTCCGAAGGCGAGCGCCCGTTCAAGCCGCGCACCCCGCGCGCCGAAGCCGGGGATCGTCCCTATGCCCCCCGTGCCGAAGGGGACCGTCCCTTCAAGCCGCGCACCCCGCGCACCGAAGGCGGGGATCGTCCCTCTGCCCCCCGTGCCGAAGGGGACCGTCCCTTCAAGCCGCGCACCCCGCGGGCCGAGGGCGGGGATCGTCCCTCTGCCCCCCGTGCCGAAGGGGACCGTCCCTTCAAGCCGCGCACCCCGCGGGCCGAGGGCGGGGATCGTCCCTATACGCCGCGCGCCGAGGGTGAGCGCCCGTTCAAGCCCCGCACCCCGCGGGCCGAGGGGGGGGATCGCCCGTATACGCCGCGCCCGGACGGCGAAAAGCCGTTTAAACCGCGCACCAAGCGCAGCGATGCGGCGGGCGAGGCGCCAAAGCGCGATGATCGCCCGGCGCGCCCCCGGCTCGACCCCGAGGCCGCGCGCAATCCTTCGGCGCGGCTGTCGCCCGGCGGCAAGGGCCCGGCAAAGTTCGGCGCGAAACCCGGGGGCAAGCCCAGCGGGAAACCTTTTGGCAAAGGGCCGCGCCCCTCCGGTCCGGGTGGAACCCGCAGTCCGTCGCGGCCAAAGGGCTGACGCAGCCTCAGCGCGCAACCTGCTCCAGAAGGGCCTCGACAGCGGGGCCCAAGTCCTCGACGATCAGGGCCACCCCGTCCGCGTTGGGATGGATCATGTCGCCCTGCATCCAGCGTCCGGCGGGCTCGCCTGCTTCGATTCGCCGGGCCAGAGGGGCGAGAAGGTCCGGAAGCACCGCCACGCCATGCTGCGAGGCAAGTTCGGGATAGATCGCGGCAAAGGCGGCCTGATACTCGGGGCCGTAATTCCCCGGGGCAGCCAGACCGACCAGCAGGGCCGGAATCCCCTCGGCCCCCAGCCGGGTCAGGATCGCATCCAGATTGGCACGCGCCAGCGCGGGGTCGATCCCGCGCAGCAGATCATTCCCCCCGAGGGCCACGATCATCGCCTGCGGCTGATCGGACAAGGTCCAGTCCAGCCGCGCCAATCCGCCGGTTGTGGTATCGCCGCTGACCCCGGCATTCAGCACGCTGACCGCGTGGCCGCGCGCGCGCAGCCAGGTTTCGAGTTGCGGCACCAACCCCTGCTCGGGCACCAGACCATAACCTTGTGTCAGCGAATCCCCCAGCGCGGTCAGGCGGATATCCTGTGCCAGCGCGACGGAATTCTGTGCCAGCAGCGTGAAAACCGCCGCCAGCACCCACCAGCCCCGCTTGCCTGACCCGCGCGCGACCCCATATCGGTTCTGACCCGTTGAGAGGAATGACTTCATGCCCGAACCCGTTCTGTCACTGAAAGACGCGAGGCTGACCTTGCAGGGGAATGCCGGGCCTGTCGATATCCTCCGGGGCATCTCGCTGGAAATTGAGGCGGGTCAGTCGGTGGGACTGGTGGGGCCGTCGGGTTCGGGAAAATCTTCGCTCTTGATGCTGATGGGGGGGCTGGAACGGGCCACCGGCGGGCGGCTGATGGCACTGGGCCAGGACCTGACCACGATGAACGAGGACGCGCTCGCGCGTTTTCGCCGTGCCTCGATGGGGGTGGTGTTTCAGTCCTTTCACCTGATCCCCACGATGACCGCGCTGGAAAACGTGGCCACCCCGCTGGAACTGGCCGGGCGCAAGGACGCGTTCGAGCGGGCCGAGGCCGAACTGGTCGCCGTCGGGCTGGGTAGTCGGCTGCACCATTACCCCGCGCAGATGTCGGGGGGCGAACAGCAACGCGTGGCGCTGGCGCGCGCCGCAGCACCCCGCCCGGCGATCCTGTTGGCCGATGAACCCACAGGGAATCTCGACGGGGCCAACGGGCAAGCGATCATGGACCTGCTCTTTGGCCTGCGCGACCGTCACGGCGCGACGCTGGTGCTGGTCACCCATGCCCCCGAACTGGCGGCGCGCTGCGACCGGGTGGTGCATCTGCGCGATGGCCGGATCGAACGCGAAACCCGCGCTTCGGTGGCGGCATGAACCTCGCTCTGGCCGCCCGCCTCGCGCGCCGCGAATTGCGCGGCGGGCTGGCGGGGTTTCGCATCTTTCTGGTCTGTCTGGCGCTGGGTGTGGGCGCGATTGCCGCCGTCGGCACCGTGCGCAGCGCCATCGAAGGCGGCCTCGCGCGTGAAGGGCGCGCGCTCCTCGGTGGTGATGCCGAGGTGCGCCTGACCTACCGCTTTGCCGATGCCGCGCTGACCGGCTGGCTGGATGCGCAATCCGCCGCATGGACCGAGGTTGCCGATTTTCGCTCGATGGCGGTGCTCCCCGACGGGTCGGACCGCGCCCTGACGCAGGTCAAGGCGGTGGATGCGCGCTGGCCGCTGGTCGGCGCCCCGGTGCTGGACCCGCCGATTGGCATGGCGCAGGTGCTGGCCGGGCGCGACGGGCTGCCCGGGGCCGCGCTCGACCCCGTGTTGATCGACCGGCTGGGGCTGACGGTGGGGGACAGCATCCGGCTGGGTCGGCAAGAGTTCGTCATCATGGCCGCCCTCTTGCGCGAGCCCGATACGGTCAGCGGCGGTTTCGGCTTTGGCCCGCGTACGCTTGTTGCGACCGAGGCCTTGGCCGAGGCCGGGCTGTTGGGCGCAGGATCGCTCTTTGACACCTCGTACCGGCTGGTGCTGCGCGAGGGCGATACGCTGGCGCGGGTGCGCGCTTCGCTGATCGACACCTTCCACGATGCCGGCCTGCGCTGGCGCGACTCCAGCCGCGCCGAACCCGCCGTTGCCCGCTTTGTCGACCGCATCGGCGCGTTTCTGGTGCTGGTGGGGCTCGCGGGGCTGGCGGTGGGCGGCATCGGCGTTTCGGCGGCGGTGCGCAGCTATCTCGACACCAAGACCGGCGTGATCGCCACGCTGAAGACACTGGGGGCCGAGGGGCGGACAATCTTTGCCGTCTATTTCCTGCAGATCGGTGCGCTGACCCTGGTGGGCGTGATCGCAGGGCTGGCGCTGGGTCTTGGCGCGGTGCTGGCGGTGGCGCCTTTCGTGCAGGGTAGCCTGCCGGTGCCGATCGCCGTGGGCCTTTACCCCGCCCCCCTTGCCGAGGCGGCTTTGTACGGTGTGCTGACGGCGCTGGTGTTTACCCTGTGGCCTCTGGCACGGGTTGAACGGGTACGCGCCGCAGCGCTCTATCGCGGCATCGGCACCGAAGCGCGCGACTGGCCGCGCCCGGCATTGATGCTGGCTCTGCTGGCGGCGGCGGCGGCGCTGGTTGGGGCGGCAGTCTGGTTTTCCGGCGTCTGGGCGCTGGCCCTGGGGGCCGCGGGCGGCATCGCAGCCTCGCTGGCGCTGCTCTGGGTCATGGCGCTGGGCCTGCGCGCCCTTGCGCGCCGGGCTGCGCGCGCACGCGCCCTGCGCGGACACACTGCGCTGAGGCTGGCGCTGGGAGCGATGGGCAATCCGCGCGAGGGGGCGGTGGCGGTGGTGCTGTCACTCGGACTGGGCCTGACGGTGCTGGCCACGGTCGGGCAGATCGACGCCAACCTGCGCGGCGCCATCGCGACAGAGATGCCGGACCGCGCCCCCTCGTTCTTTTTCCTCGACATCGCGCCGGATCAGGTCGAGGGCTTCACCCGCCTGCTGGAACGATTTGAGGGTGTCAGCGACATTCGCACCGCGCCGCAGTTGCGCGGTGTGGTCAGCGCGATCAACGGTCGGCCTGCCAGTGAATACGGCAACCATTGGGTGCTGCGCGGCGACCGGGGCCTGACCTATGCCGCAACGCAGGGCGATGTGCAGCTGACAGCAGGGGAATGGTGGCCCGAGGACTATGAGGGCCCGCCCCTGATCAGCTTTGGTGCCGAGGAAGGCGCGGAACTGGGCTTGCAACTTGGCGACACGGTGACCGTCAACGTTCTGGGGCGCGAGATTACCGGAACGATCGCGAATTTCCGCCATCTGGATTTCCGCTCGGGCGGGATCGGCTTTGTCATGACCTTCAACCCCGGCGCCTTTCGCGGCGCGCCGCACACGCTGATTGCTACCGCCCGCGCGCCCGAAGGCAGCGAGGGGGCAATCCTGCGCGCGCTGGGTGCCGAGTATCCGGCGATCACCGCTGTCGCGATCCGCGAGGCCGCGCGTCGGGTGACCGAGGCCCTGGGCGCGCTTGCCTCGGCCACCGCGCTGGCCGCCCTGGCGACGCTGGCGACCGGCTTCGCGGTATTGATCGGCGCGGCTGCGGCGGGCGAACGGGCGCGGGTCTTCGAAGCGGCCGTGCTGAAGACGCTGGGCGCAACGCGGGCGGGCATCCTGGCCAGTTTCGCACTGCGCTCGGCCTTGATGGGGGCCGCGGCGGGGCTGGTTGCGATCCTGGCCGGGGCGATCTCGGCCTGGGCGATTCTGGTGATCGTGATGGAAGTGCCCTACCGGTTCGAATGGATCCCGGCTCTGGGGATCGTGCTTGGCGGGGTGATGGCGGTGCTGCTGGCAGGGCTGGTCTTTGCGCTGCGGCCGCTGGCCGCGCGCCCGGCGGGGGTTCTGCGCGAACAGGATTGACGAAGTACGCAGCAGCCTTCTCGTCAAGGCGGGCCGCGGCGGCGGGCGCCGCCCCGCACCCCGTCCAAGGCGGGCAAGCCCCCATTGGGAAACCCCGCGAGGATTTCAGGCACGATGACGGAGGGGGTTGCAAATCAAGGGCCAAACCATATTCAGGGGCCATGCAGCGCGTGACCCTGACCTCGATTGCCGATCTGGCCTCCTTGCCTTTCGATGAGGTGATCGACGTTCGCTCACCTGCGGAATTCGCCGAGGACCATGTTCCGGGCGCGATCAACCTGCCAGTGCTGGATGACGACGAGCGTGCGCGAGTGGGCATTGTCTATGTGCAGCAGAGCCGGTTTCTGGCACGGCGGATGGGGGCGGCACTGGTGGCGCGCAACGCCGCCGAACATCTGGAAGGCACGCTGGCCGACCGGCCCTCGGATTACCGGCCGCTGGTCTATTGCTGGCGCGGCGGTCAGCGGTCGGGGTCGTTTGCGTTGATCCTCGGGCAGATCGGCTGGCGGGTCGGGGTGATCGAGGGCGGCTGGCGCAGTTGGCGACGTCTGGTGCAGCACGCGCTTTACGAGATGCCGGTCGCGCCGCCGCTGGTGGTGCTGGACGGCAACACCGGCACGGCAAAAACGGCGATCCTGCAACGGGTGGCGGCCCTGGGGGGGCAGGTGATCGACCTGGAGGGCCTGGCCCGACACCGGGGCAGCCTGTTCGGGCTGGTGCCGGGGGATCGCCAGCCGGCGCAGAAGGCGTTCGAGAGTTCGCTGGCACTGGCGTTGGCGCGTCTGGATCCCAAGCGCCCTGTGCTGGTCGAGGCCGAGTCGAACCGGATCGGCACCCTGCGGTTGCCGCCAATGTTGTGGCAGGCGATGCGGGCCGCCCTACGGATCGAAATCGCAGCACCCCTGCCTGCCCGCGCCGAATGGCTGGTGCGCGCCTATGCGGACATCACCGCCGACGGAGCCGAACTGGCGGCGCGGATCGAATCCCTAAGCCCCTATCAGCCGCGTGCGGTGCTGCGCGAATGGCAGGCGTTGGCCTCGGAAGGTGAGTTTGTCGCTCTGGCCGGCCGCCTGATGCAGGAACATTACGACCCCCGCTATGCCCGTACCAAGCTGCGGGCCGAGCGGGCGCCGGTGGCGGAGTTTGCCGCGGAGACGATGGACGAGGCCGGTCTGGATGCCTTGGCGCGCCATATCGCAGCGTGGCTGGGCTAGAAGATTTCGAACATACCCACAGTGAAAAGCGCGGCTGAACTCGCGCCAAAGAACACTTTTCGAACACTGCAAAAATGTCAGACTTTCAGGCGCGCCAATCGAAGAAGCCCTTTGGCGCCCGCGCCAGAAGGCGGCGCGCGATCTCCTGACCCAGCGCGGCGCCCTCGGCGGCCGGGGCGCGGCCTTCCTCGCTCAGGCAATCCGATCCATCAGGGCGCAGGATCTCGCCGCGCAACCACACATCGTCATTGTCGAGCACCGCAAGCCCGGCAATCGGTGTCTCGCACGAACCATCGAGGGTGGCGAGATAGGCACGCTCGGCCGCCAGCCGCAGGCCGGTCGGGCCATGATGAATGGCTGCCAGCATCCGCTCGGCCCGCGCGTCTGTCTGCCGACGCTCGATCCCGATGGCGCCCTGCGCGACGGCGGGCAGCATCTGGTCGGGGTCGATAGCCGAACGCGCCACTCCGGTCATGCCCAGCCGATTCAACCCCGCCATGGCCAGAAAGGTCGCCGCCGCCACGCCGTCGCCCAGCTTCTTCAGCCGGGTCTGCACGTTGCCGCGAAATTCGACCAGCTGCAGGTCGGGGCGCCGGTGGGCCAGTTGCGCCCGCAGCCGCCTTCCCGGCGCCACCACCACCGCGCCCTGCGGCGACTACCTGGGCGCCGGCG
>CALEZJ010000463.1 GCA_937927885.1 uncultured Paracoccaceae bacterium
GCGCTGGTGGGAACGGTGGTGCTGTTCGTGCGCTATGTCGCCAATCCGCTGACCGAACGGCTGGCCCGGGCGCCCGAATTGCTGGTGGTCTTTGCCATCGCGCTGGCGGCGATGTTCGCCGCGGTGGGCGAGACCGTCGGGCTGGGCAAGGAGGTCGGCGGCCTGATGGCCGGGGTCGCGCTGGCCTCGACCCCCTACCGCGAGACGATTTCCGCCCGCCTGGCGCCGTTGCGCGATTTCCTGCTCTTGTTCTTCTTCATCGCGCTGGGCGCCACGCTGGACCTGTCTCTGCTGGGCGCGCATATCGGCGGGGCGGTGGTATTCTCGTTGTTCGTTCTGATCGGAAACCCGTTGATCGTGCTGGCGATCATGGGGGCGATGGGATACCGCAAGCGCACCGGCTTCCTGGCCGGCCTGACGGTGGCGCAGATCAGCGAATTCTCGCTGATCTTCATCGCCATGGGCGTCAGCCTGGGCCATGTGGCCGATGATGCGCTGGGGCTGGTCACGATGGTCGGGCTGGTGACGATTGCTGCCTCGACCTACATGATCACCTTCTCGCACCGGCTTTATGCGCTGTTCGAACCGCTGCTGGGTGTCTTTGAACGTCGTGGCACGCCGCGCGAGCCCTCCGAGGCCGGGGCGCATCGGACGCGGGATTATGCGGTGATCGTGTTCGGGCTGGGGCGGTTCGGCACCGCCATCGGTCTGCGGCTGATGAAGCGCGGCATCCGGGTGCTGGGCGTCGATTTCAACCCTCTGGCCGTGCGTCGCTGGCGCGCGCTGGGGATGGAGGCCGAGTTCGGCGATGCGACCGATCCTGAATTTGTCGCCGAGCTGCCGCTGCGCGGGGCGCGCTGGGTGGTGTCGACCGTGCCGCTGCACCCGACCGGGCTGAGCCACGAGGACGCGCGCCGGACCCTGATCCAGTTGACGCGCAACGCCGGGTTCCGCGGACGCATCGCCGCCGCGTCGCACGGGCACAGCGAAACCGAGGGGCTGGTTCTGGCCGGGGCGGATCTGGTGCTGGAGCCGTTCCAGGACGCCGCCGACCGCGCGGTCGAGATGCTCTGCGGCGCCTCGGTCGAAGAGCGCACCGACATCCCGCAGATCGCATCCGAAGAACCGGCAACTGTCTGATCCAACAAGGGAGGCTACCATGAACCGACTCGCCGAAAAGACCGCCATCGTGACGGGGGGCGCCGTGGGCATCGGCCGCGCCTGTGCCCTGCGCATGGCCGAGGAAGGCGCAAAGGTCGCGATCTTTGACGTGATGGCGGCCGAGGGCCGGGCGCTGGCCGCCGAGATCACCGCAAAGGGCGGGCAGGCCGCCTTCTGGGCGGTCGACGTGTCGGACGGGGCCGCGATGAAGGCTGCGATTGACGAGGCGGCGGCGCGTTTTGGCGGGTTGCAGGTGCTGGTCAACAACGCGGGCATCTCGGGCAGTCCCCTGCCGACCGATCAGGTCAGCGAGGAAGACTGGGACCGCGTGCAGGCGATCAACGTCAAGGGCGTGTTTCTGGGCACCAAACACGCGATCCCGCATCTGCGCGCCGCCAAGGGTGGGTCGATCATCAATCTGTCGTCGATTGCCGGGTTGATCGGCACGGGGGGTATCTCGGCCTATCACGCCTCGAAAGGGGCGGTGCGGCTGATGACCAAGAACGACGCCATCACCTATGCGCCGGAAAAGATCCGGGTGAATTCGATCCACCCCGCCTATATCTGGACGCCGATGGTGGAAAACCACCTGCGCGCCACCGCCCCCGATCTGGAGGCGGCAAAGGCGGCGGCAGGGGCGGCCCATCCGATTGGCACCATGGGCGAGCCCGACGACATCGCTTGGGCCGTGGTCTGGCTGGCCTCGGACGAGGCGAAATTCGTCACCGGTGCGGAAATCGTCATCGACGGTGGTTACACCGCACGATGACGGGTTGGGCCCTCGTTGCTCTGGCCGGTCTGGCGGGCGGGGCGCTGCTGCTCTGGCTGGTCGGTCAGCGCGACGCCGCCCAGCGCGAGAGGGTGCGCGCGGTGCTGCTGGCCGGGCGCGAGGTGGCGCCTGAGGCCTTCGACCCTGCCTTGCCGGGGGATGTGCCCGAGGTGGCGCGGCGCTATTTCCGCCGCGCGATCGCGCCCGGCACGCCGCTGCACAGCGTCGTGCGGCTGGAGATGTCGGGCACCTTCACCCTGAACGGGCGGGACCTGCCGATGGTGGCCAGCCAGATCCTGTCGCCGCCCGCGCGGGGCTTCGTCTGGCAGGCCAGCATCGGCCGTGGAGGGACGCGGTTTTCCGGTTCGGACGGGCACCTGGCCCGCGAGAGCGGCGCCGAAAGCTGGACGAAATTCGCGCTGGCGGGGTGGGTACCGCTGGTGCGCGCTGGGTGCAGACCGGTCCCGACAGCGCCGAGATCCGCTTTGACGCCACGCCGGACCTGCCGCCGATGCAGGTCACGCTGAGTGCCGAGGGCGACATGACCGAGGTCTGGGCCCGTCGCTGGAGCGATGCCAACCCCGAAAGGGTCTGGCAGTGGCAGCCCTTTGGCGGGCGGATGCTGGACTGGGGCGTGGCGCAGGGGTTCCGCATCCCGATGCGCGTCGAACTGGGCAACCATTGGGGCACGCCCGCCTATGCCCCCTTCTTTCGCGCCACAATCACCCGCGTCGAATACTGATCCGCCAAGATATCGAAAGCGTTCCATGATCCTGACCGACCCCCACGCCCGACCCGCCGCCGAGTGCCTCGCCGCGCTCGACGCCTTGCCCGAAGGGTTGACCGCGCCCGAAGCCGCCGCAAGGTTGGCCAGCCATGGGCCCAACCTGCTGCCCCAGGCGCGGACACGCGGCCCGTTCCTGCGCTTTCTCGCCCAGTTCCACAACGTGCTGATCTATGTGCTGCTGGCGGCGGCCCTGGTTACCGGGGCGATGCAGCATTGGGTCGACACCGGCGTCATCCTGGCGGTGGTCGTCGCCAATGCGATCATCGGCTTTGTGCAGGAGGGCAAGGCCGAGGCCGCCATGGCCGCGATCCGCACCATGCTGGCGCCGCATGCAACCGTGCTGCGCGACGGGCGGCGGATCACCGTGGACGGGGCCGATCTGGTGCCGGGCGACGTGGTCCTGCTGGAGGCGGGCGACAAGGTGCCCGCCGACCTGCGCCTGATCGAGGCGCGGGGCCTTGCGGCGCAGGAAGCCATCCTGACCGGCGAATCCGTGCCGGTCGACAAGGCCACCGCCCCGGTGGCGGCGGAGGTGGCGCTGGGGGACCGGCGGTCGATGCTGTGGTCGGGCACGCTGGTCACGCAGGGCACGGCGCGCGGCCTCGTGGTGGCGACCGGTGCCGGCACCGAGATCGGGCGCATCGGCGGACTTCTCGAAGGGGTCGAGCAACTGACCACCCCGCTGGTCGCGCAGATGGACCATTTCGCGCGCTGGCTGTCGTTCCTGATCCTGACCATCGCGGGGCTGTTGCTGGCCTGGGGCTATTTTGTCGGTCATCAGGAATTTTCCAGCATTTTCATGGCAGTCGTTGGCGTGACGGTCGCCGCGATCCCCGAAGGCCTGCCCGCGGTGATGACCATCACCCTGGCCATCGGCGTGCAGGCCATGGCGCGGCGCAACGCCATCGTGCGCCGCCTGCCCGCGATCGAGGCGATCCGCTCGGTCTCGGTCATCTGTACCGACAAGACCGGCACGCTGACGCGCAACGAGATGCTGGTGGCCGCGGTCGAGACGCCCGAGGGGGCGTTCGAGGTCGGCGGCGAGGGCTATGCCCCCGAAGGGGCGATCACCCCGCCGGGCGATCTGGCGCGCATCGGGCGCGCGGCGGCCTTGTGCAACGACGCGGCGCTGCATTCGGGTTCGGATGGCTGGCGGGTCGACGGCGACCCGATGGAGGGCGCGCTCTTGGCCTTTGCCCACAAGGCGGGTGCGGCGGACCCGGCGCCCCGGCTGGACGCGATCCCCTTCGACAGCCGCCATCGCTTCATGGCGGTGCTGACCCGGGGGCCGGAGGGCGCGCTGGTCCATGTCAAGGGCGCGCCCGAACGCGTGCTGCTGATGTGCCGCGACATCGACATCGCCCATTGGCACGCGCGGGCCGAGGCTCTGGCGCGGCGGGGCCTGAGGGTGCTGGCGCTGGCCGAGATGCAGGCCGGGGGAGAGACGCTCGACGCGGCGGCGCTTGACGGCGGGCTGACCTTTCTGGGCCTGGTCGGGCTGATCGACCCGCCCCGCCCCGAGGCCATCGCCGCCGTCGCGGAATGCCGAGCCGCCGGGATCGCGGTCAAGATGATCACCGGCGACCACGCGGGCACGGCGGCCGCCATCGCCCGCCAGATCGGCCTTGCGCAGACCGACCGCGTGCTGACCGGGATCGACCTTGACGGGCTCGACGAACTGGCGCTGGCCGAGGCCGTGCTGCATGTCGATGTCTTTGCCCGCACCAGCCCGGAACACAAGTTGCGGCTGGTCACCGCGCTGCAGGCGCGGGGCCTGTCGGTGGCGATGACCGGCGACGGGGTGAACGATGCACCGGCGCTGAAACGCGCGGATGCGGGGATCGCCATGGGGCTGAAGGGCTCGGAGGCCGCCAAGGAGGCCGCCGATCTCGTGCTGGCCGACGACAATTTCGCCAGCATCGCCGCGGCGGTGCGCGAGGGCCGCACGGTCTATGACAATTTGCGCAAGGTGATCAGCTGGACCCTGCCCACCAACGCGGGCGAGTCGCTGGTGATCGTGCTGGCGCTGTTGGCGGGCATGGCGCTGCCGGTGACCGCGGTGCAGATCCTGTGGGTCAACCTGATCACCGGCATCACGCTGGGCCTGGCGCTGGCCTTCGAGCCGACCGAACCGGGCACCATGGCCCGCCCGCCCCGCCCGCGCGATGCACCGATCCTGTCGGGGGGCCTTGTCTGGCATGTCGTGCTGGTGGCAGGGCTGTTCATGGCAGCGGTGTTCGGGGTCTTCACCTACGCCACCGCGCAGGGCCATTCGACGGCGCTGGCCCAGACCATGGCGATGAACACGCTGGTGGTGCTGGAGATTTTCCACCTGTTCTTCATCCGCAACCTGCATGGCACCTCGTTGACATGGAACCTGGTCAAGGGCACGCGGGTGGTGTGGACGGTGGTCATCGGGGTCACGCTGGCGCAGGTGGCGGTGACCTATCTACCCCCGATGCAGCGCCTGCTGGGCACCGAGGCCGTGCCGCTGGCGGACGGCATCCTGATCGTCGCGGTGGGGGTCGTGTTCTTTGCCCTGATCGAGATCGAAAAGCAGATGCGCCTGGGGCTGGCGCGGGGCCGGGCCTGAGGCGCCGGAAGAAAATGGGGTGCGCCGCACAGGCGCACCCTTGGGACTGGTGTCTGCGGCCGATGTCGGGCGGCCAGTCGTCGTTGATGTCTCAGTTCTCGTTGATGTCGTGGTCGATGCGCTTCATCTGGCCTTTGCGCACGCCCAGAACCTGCCGCAACCCCAGCCAGGCAATGACCGAAACCGTGCCGGGCAGTTCCAGCCCGATCCAGCCACCGGTGATCACCGCGCCCACGGCAAATCCGGCAAAAAGGAAGCCGGGAAGCATCACCTCGAGGATCGCCAGCGCCAGTCCGGCGGCAATCCAGACCCACCACAGCGCCGTCATCATGCACGCCCTTTCAACAGCTTGAACGCATCACCAAAGGCCTCGATCATCTGGGCGGGCACCAGCACGGTCTGCTTGCCGTCGCCCACGGCGATCTCTTTCATCGCCTCGACCTGGGCCAGCGCAATCTGGTATTGCGCCGCCTCCAGCCCGTTCTTCGCGATCGCCTCGGCGATCACGCCGGTTGCATAGGCCTCGGCGTCGGCGGCGATGCGCTTGGCCTTGGCCTGCTGTTCGGCGGCGTAAAGCTCGCCATCGGCGGCCAGTTCCACGGCGCGCCGCTTGCCCTCGGCCTCGGTCACCTGCGCGCGCCGCGCGCGTTCGGCGTTCAACTGTTGCAGCATCGCGGTGCGCGTCGCCTCGTCGAGGTTCACGTCCAGAAGCTCGGCGCGCGTCACCTCGATCCCCCAATCGTCGACGACGTCGGCGATGGCCTCGCGGATGCGGGTGGTCAGGCGGGCGCGGTTCGACTGCACTTCATCGAGTTCCATCGTGCCGATTTCCGAACGCACGATACCGGCGACCGTGGTCAGGATCGCGGCATCGACGTCCCGGATCCGGTAGACGGTCTTTTCGGGCTCCATGATGCGGTAAAAGACCGAGGTTTCCACTTGCACCAGCACGTTGTCGGTGGTGATCGCATCCTGACGCGAATTCGGCAATTGGCGTTCAAGGATCGAGACCTTGTGCGCCACCGTGTCGACGAAGGGAACGATCAGGTTGATCCCCGGCCCCAGCACCGCGCGCAGGCGGCCAAAGCGCTCGATGACGTATTTCTGCGATTGCGGCACGATGCGCACCCCCAGAAACAACGAGATGATGATGAAAATAGCGAGCAGAAACAGCACGATGCTGCCGCCGCTGATGAAGTCGAAGGGCATGAATGGCTCCATGGTCAGGGGCGCGGGTGTCGGGATCTCGTCAGGTTTCACGTCACGGCCGGATGGATCAAGGCGGGTTCACTATGCGCAATCCCGGGCCCGAGGAAAAGAGCCGATGCTTGCAGCGCGCCGCGCCCCCCTGTAGGGATCAGGGCAAATCCCCGTGACCTCTGGAGCATTCGCCATGGCCTCGTATCAGTATGTCTATCACATGGACGGCGTGTCCAAGACCTATCCGGGCGGCAAGAAGGTGTTCGAGAACATCCGCCTGAACTTTCTTCCCGGGGTCAAGATCGGTGTCGTCGGCGTCAACGGTTCGGGGAAGTCCACCCTGCTGCGCGTCATGGCCGGGATCGACAAGGATTTCACCGGCGAGGCCTGGGCGGCCAAGGGCGCCAAGGTGGGCTATCTGCCGCAAGAGCCGCAACTGGACGAGTCGCTGGATGTGCGCGGCAACGTGATGCTGGGGGTGGCGGCCAAGCAGGCCAAGCTGGACCGCTACAACGAACTGGCGGTCAATTACTCGGACGAGACCGCCGACGAGATGGCCGCCCTGCAAGACGAGATCGACGCGCAGAACCTCTGGGATCTGGACAGCCAGATCGATGTCGCGATGGAGGCCCTGCGCTGCCCGCCCGATGATGCCGATGTCAGCACCCTGTCGGGCGGGGAAAAGCGCCGGGTCGCCTTGTGCAAGCTGTTGCTGGAAGCGCCCGACATGCTGCTGTTGGACGAACCGACCAACCATCTGGACGCCGAAACCATCGCCTGGCTGCAAAAGCACCTGATCGAATACACCGGCACGATCCTGATCGTGACCCACGACCGCTATTTCCTCGATGACATCACCGGCTGGATCCTGGAACTGGATCGCGGGCGGGGCATTCCCTATGAGGGCAATTATTCGGCCTGGCTGGAGCAGAAGGCCAAGCGTCTGGCGCAGGAAGCGCGCGAGGACAAGTCGCGCCAGAAGGTGCTGGAGCGCGAACTGGAATGGATCCGCGCCGGCGCCAAGGCGCGGCAGGCAAAGCAGAAGGCGCGGATCAACGCCTATGAGGAAATGGCCTCGAAATCCGAGCGCGAGAAGATCTCGACCGCGCAGATCATCATCCCGAACGGCCCGCGTCTGGGCGGCAAGGTGATCGAGGTGCAGGGCCTGAAAAAGGCGATGGGCGACAAGCTGTTGATCGAGGGGCTGGATTTCGCCCTGCCGCCGGGCGGGATCGTCGGGGTCATCGGTCCGAACGGCGCCGGCAAGTCGACGCTGTTTCGCATGCTCACCGGGCAGTTGCAGCCTGACGAGGGTTCGATCACCTATGGCGACACGGTGAAACTGGCCTATGTCGACCAGTCGCGCGACACGCTGGACGGGTCGAAAACCGTGTGGGAGGAGATTTCCGACGGGCTCGAGGTGCTGGAACTGGGCGACGCCACGATGAACAGCCGCGCCTATTGCGGGGCGTTCAACTTCAAGGGCGGCGACCAGCAGAAGAAGGTTGGCGTGCTGTCGGGCGGCGAACGCAACCGGGTGCATCTGGCCAAGCTGTTGCGCGAGGGCGGGAACGTGCTGCTCCTCGACGAACCGACCAACGATCTGGACGTCGAAACCCTGCAGGCGCTCGAATCGGCGCTGGACGATTTCGCCGGCTGCGCGGTCATCATCAGCCACGACCGCTTTTTCCTCGACCGCCTGTGCACGCATATCCTGGCCTTCGAGGGCGACGCCCATGTCGAATGGTTCGAGGGCAACTTCGAAGCCTACGAGGCCGACAAGATCCGCCGTCTGGGGCCGGATTCGGTGGAGCCGAAGCGCGTGAAGTACAAGAAGTTTACGCGGTGAACGCCCGCGTAGGGTGGGGTTCAACCCCACCTTACCCTAGGTCGCCCGACGCCGCTCGGGCACGAACCCGTTGCCAGCCTTGATCGATCCAGAGGGGGATGACGGGGCGCGTGCGTGCAAGCCCGTCGATGGATCCGGCGACAGGCACCGGTCGGTCAAGGTCCTGCGGCCTGCATCCGGCTGGTCGCGGACCCGCATGTCCACAAGGCGGCCGTGGCGCAGGCTGTCACGGTCAGGCGGAGTCCGTGCCGGGGTTGCCCGGGCCCACCCCGTCCCCAAATGGACCTGCCCCTCTCTCATAAGAGAAATTCTTTACATTTCGTCTGCTTATCCCCTTCCGGCGCCGTGGGCGCGGCGCTATCATGCCGCCACTTTCAACCTCTTACCCATGGGTCCAATATCATGCTGACCACCCTGCGCGCCGCCGCGATCGCCGCGGCCGCAACCCTGATCGCGATGCCCGCCTACGCGGACATCACCTTCCAGCTGAACAACAACACGTCGGTCGACATTCTCGAGTTCTACATCTCGTCGTCGGACTCCGATGAGTGGGGCGACGACATCCTCGGCGCCGACATTCTTGAAGCCGGCGGCGGCGGCCAGGTCACCATCCGCGAGGACGCGGGCTGCGAGTATGACATCCGCGCCGTCTTCGTCGATGGCGAAGAATTGGAAGACTCGGTCAACATCTGCGAAATGAGCGAATACACCTTCACCGAAGAGTGACACCACCCCATCGGGGATTTCGGGGCCGCGCGGGGAAACCCGTGCGGCCCTTGCACATTGCGCCCATCCGGGCGCCCCGTCATCGACACAATCTGTCGCTACCGATTCGCCGGAGGGCGGGCGATACTCGGCCCCCTACGACCACGAAAGGGCCCGGCATGAGCGAGCAGATTCACCCCGTTCTTCTGTGCGGCGGATCGGGCACGCGGCTGTGGCCCTTGTCGCGCAAGGCCTTCCCCAAGCAATTCACCCGCCTCACCGGTGACGAGAGTCTGTTCCAGCACTCGGCCCGGCGCCTTTCGGGCCCCGGTTTCGCCCCGCCCATGGTGGTGACCGCCGCCGATTTCCGCTTTGTCGTGGTCGAACAGCTGGCCGCCGTCCAGATCGCCCACGCCGCTATCCTGATCGAACCCGAGGCCCGCAACACTGCCCCGGCGATCCTGACCGCCGCCCTGTCGCTGGCCGCCCGGGACCCCGGCGCCCTGATGCTGATCGCCCCCTCGGACCATGTCATTCCCGATGACGCCCGCTTTCGCGCCGCCGTCGCCGCTGCCGCGCCCGAGGCCCGCGCCGGGCGGCTGGTGACCTTTGGCATCCGTCCCGACCGCGCGGAAACCGGCTATGGCTGGCTGGAACTGCTGGCCCCGCCCGGCGAGGATTTCGCCCCGGTGCCGCAGCCCCTCGTGCGGTTTGTCGAAAAGCCCGACGCGGCGACGGCCGAGGCGCTTCTGGCCTCGGGGCGGCATCTGTGGAATGCCGGGATCTTTCTGGTCTCGGTCCCTGCGCTGCTGGAGGCTTTCGCCGCCCATGCCCCCGACATGGTGCAACCTGCCCGCGAGGCCGTCGAACAGGCGCAGGCGGACCTGAGCTTTACCCGTCTCGCGCCCGCCCCCTTTGCCGCGCTGGCGTCGATTTCCATCGACTATGCGGTGATGGAGAAGGCGGGCAATCTCAGCGTGGTGCCTTACGGCGGGGCCTGGTCGGACCTGGGCGGCTGGGATGCCGTCTGGCGCGAGGCCGGGCCGGACGCGCAGGGCGTCGTCACCCATGGCGCCGCGACCGCCATCGACTGCCGCGACAGCCTGCTGCGGTCCGAACCCGAGGGGCCCCAGATCGTCGGGATCGGGGTCAGCGACCTGATTGCCGTGGCGATGCCCGATGCGGTGCTGGTCGCCCACCGGGACCGCGCGCAGGACGTGAAACTGGCGGTTGCCAGTCTCAAGGCGCGGGGCGCGCCCGAGGCCGAGACCTTTCCCCGAGATCACCGCCCCTGGGGCTGGTTCGAAAGCCTCGCCATCGGCGGGCGGTTCCAGGTCAAGCGCATCGTGGTCAAGCCGGGCGCGGCGCTGAGCCTGCAAAGCCACCACCACCGGGCCGAACACTGGATCGTCGTCGAGGGCACCGCGCGGGTCACCATCGGCGAGACCACGCAACTGGTGACCGAGAACCAGTCCGTCTATATCCCGTTAGGCACAAGGCACCGGCTGGAGAACCCCGGCAAGCTGCCGCTGACGCTGATCGAGGTGCAGACCGGCGCCTATCTGGGCGAGGACGACATCATCCGTTATGAGGATGTCTATGCCCGCGGGCAGGGCGCGAAGGGGTGAGGGCCGAGGGATGAATCTCGCCTGCTTCAAGGCCTATGACATTCGCGGGCGGCTGGGGGTCGATCTGGATGCCGGGATCGCCTTTCGCATCGGTCGTGGCTTTGCCCGGGCGCTGGGGGCGCGGCGGGTGGTGCTGGGGCGCGACATCCGCGAATCCTCGGTCGAACTGGCGGGGGCGGTCGCGCGGGCGCTGGTGGCAGAGGGATGCGAGGTGCTGGATCTGGGCCTTTCAGGCACCGAGGAGATGTATTTCGCCACCACCCGTTTCGGGGCCGATGGCGGGGTTTGCGTGACCGCCTCGCACAATCCGATGGATTACAACGGCATGAAGATGGTGCGCGCCGGATCGGCACCGCTGGATGCCGCGACGGGGCTGAGCACGATCAAGGCGCTGGCCGAGGCCGATGATTTCGGCCCGGCCCGGCCCGGTGGATCGGTGCAGAATGTGGCGGGTCCGGCGCGGGCGGCCTATGTGCAGCGGGTGGTCGGCTTTGTCGATGTCGCCGCACTCAACCCTCTGAAGATCCTCGTCAATGCCGGGAACGGAGCCGCCGGGCCGACCTTCGACGCCATCGCCGCGGAACTCGCCCGGCTTGGCGCGCCTCTGAGCTTCGTGCGGATGCACCACACCCCCGACGGGCGCTTTCCCCATGGCATCCCCAACCCGTTGCTGCCCGAAAACCGCCCCGCCACGGCTGAGGCCGTGCGCGAGGCGGGGGCCGATTTCGGCGTGGCCTGGGACGGCGATTTCGACCGGTGTTTCCTGTTCGATCACCGGGGCGATTTTGTCGACGGCGAGTATGTCGTCGGTCTGCTGGCCGAGGCCTTCCTGGCGCAGGAGCCGGGGGCGGCGATCATTCACGACCCCCGGGTGATCTGGAACACGCAGGATGTGGTGGCGCGCGCGGGCGGACGGGCGGTACAGGCGCGCACCGGGCACGCCTTTGTCAAACAGGCGATGCGCGATCACGGCGCGGTTTACGGCGGAGAGATGTCGGCGCATCATTATTTCCGCGACTTCGTGCATTGCGACAGCGGCATGATCCCCTGGCTGGTGATCGCGGCGCTGGTCAGCGCCAAGGGGCCGCTGGCGCGTCAGGTCGCGGCGATGCGGGCGGCGTTTCCGTCCTCGGGCGAGATCAATTTCCACCCTGCCGACCCCAAGGCCGCAATCGCCCGCGTCCGCGCCACCTTCGAGCCGCTGGCGCGGGGTGTCGACGAAACCGACGGGCTTTCCTTCGACATGGGCGGCTGGCGGTTCAACCTGCGCAGTTCCAACACCGAGCCGGTGGTGCGGCTGAACGTGGAATCCCGGGGCGACGCGGGGGTGGTCGGCGAGGCCGTGCGCCGGATTTCGGCGCTGCTGGCCTAACCCCGCGACAACCCCTTGCGCAGTGCCAGAAGGTCGATGTCGCGCGACACAAAGACCGCGCCGGCCGCGCAGGCCGCCTCGAACAGCGCCGGGTCCGGCGTCAGGATGCCCGGCGGCTTGCCCGCAGCCCGGATGCGCCGGATCGCATCGACCACCGCCGCACGCACCTCGGGGTGGCCCGGCTCGCCGGGATAGCCCATCGAGGCGGCGAGATCCGCAGGCCCGACAAAGATCCCGTCGATCCCCGGCACGGCCGCGATGGCCTCGATCTGCGCCACGGCCTCGACGGTTTCCACCTGCACCAGAAGGCAGATTTCGTCGCGCGCGCGCCGGTGATAGCCCGGTATCCGCCCGAACCCCGACGCCCGCGTTGCCCCCGCCACCCCCCGGATCCCTTCAGGCGGATAGGTGACGGCGGCGACGGCCAGCGCGGCCTCGTCGGCGTTCTGGATCATCGGGATCAGGATGGTCTGCACCCCCAGATCGAGGATCTTCTTGATGTCGGCCACATTCAACGAGGCCGGGCGCACGAGGACCGACACCGGCCAGGCCGCGGCCGCCTGCACCAGGGGCAGGATGCTGGTGGTGTTCAGCGGCGAGTGTTCGGTGTCGAACAGCATCCAGTCGAACCCGGCGCCCGCGATCATTTCGGCAACCGCGGTATCGCCGATCTGGCACCACACGCCATGCACCACCCGCATGTCGGCCAGCGCGGCCTTGAACTGGTTCCTCGGCAGATCCCGCATCGGCGCCCCCCTCATTCTGGCGCCATCCTAGCGGGTACCGGGCCCTTGTCCATCACCTGTCGCGCAACCGGAAACGCTGGATCTTGCCGGTCTGGGTCTTTGGCAGCGCCTCGGTGAAGATCACCGAGCGGGGATACTTATAGGGCGCGATCACCGATTTCACATGGTCCTGCAACAGCTTGACCATCAGCGCGTCGCCCGCCTGCCCCGCCGCCAGCACCACATGGGCCTGCACGATCTGCCCGCGGTCGGAATCCGGCACGCCGATCACCGCGCATTCGGCCACGGCCGGATGCGACAGCAGCGCCGCCTCGACCTCGGGGCCGGCGATGTTGTAACCGGCCGAGATGATCATGTCGTCCGAGCGCGCGGCAAAGTGGAACCGTCCTTCGTCATCCTGCCAGAAGCTGTCGCCCGTCAGGTTCCAGCCATCCCGCACATAGGCGCGCTGGCGCGCGTCGGCCATATAGCGACAGCCCGTCGGTCCGCGCACCGCCAGTCGCCCGACCTCGCCGCGCGGCAGTTCCTGCATGTCATCGCCGACGATGCGCGCCTCATACCCCGTCACCGGGCGGCCCGTGCAGCCGGGGCGGTGGTCGTCGAACCGGTTGGTCAGGAAGATGTGCAGCATTTCGGTCGCGCCGATCCCGTCCAGCATCGGCTTGCCGGTCTTCGCCTGCCATTCCTCGTAGACGGGTGCGGGCAGCGTCTCGCCCGCGCTGACGGCGGCGCGCAGCGAGGACAGGTCCGCCCCTTCCTCCATCGCGCGCAGCATGACGCGGTAGGCGGTGGGCGCGGTGAAACAGATCGTCGCGCGGTGTTCCTGAATGATGGAGATCAGGTTCGGCGGGCTCGCCTGTTCCAAAAGCGCCGCTGCCGCGCCAAAGCGCAGCGGGAAGATCGCGAGACCGCCCAGCCCGAAGGTGAAAGCGAGAGGGGGCGAGCCGACAAACACATCCTCGGGCGTGACGTTCAGAACCTCGCGCGCATAGCCGTCGGCTATGATCAGAAGGTCGCGGTGGAAATGCATCGTCGCCTTGGGTTCACCCGTGGTGCCCGAGGTGAACCCGAGCAGCGCCACATCGTCGCGCCCGGTCTGAACCGCCTGAAACCGCACCGGTTTTTTCAGCGCGACGCGGTCCAGTTCGGCGTCATGGTTCGCCGTGCCATCGAACCCCACCACGGTCTTCAGAAACCGGCTGCCCTTCTGGCAGGTGACCAGTTCCTCCATCAGGCGGGTGTCGCACAGGGCATGGCTGATCTCGGCCTTGTCGACGATCGCCGTCAACTCGCCCGCGCGCAGCATCGGCATGGTGTTGACCACCACCGCGCCCGCCTTGGTCGCCGCCAGCCAGCAGGCCACCATTGCCGGATTGTTGGCACTGCGGATCAGCACCCGGTTGCCGGGCTGAACACCGTAGTCCTCGATCAGGGCATGGGCGATGCGGTTCGACCAGTCGGAGAGTTCCTTGTAGGTCCGCGCCCGCCCGTTGCCGATCAGCGCGGTGTGGTCGCCGTAACCACGCTCGACCATGCGGTCGGTCAGTTCAACCGCCGCGTTCAGGCGTTCGGGGTATTCGAACCCATCGAGCCGGATCTGGGGCCAGTCCGCGGGAGCGGGCAGCCGGTCGCGGGTGAAGGTGTCGACATGAAAGCTCGGACCCAGTTGCATCGTTTCCCCCTCAGCGCGGAATGACCGCGGTCGCCTCGATTTCGACCTTGGCGCGGTCCTCGACCAGCGCCACCACCTGCACCAGCGCCATCGCCGGATAGACCCGTCCCAGAACGGCCTTGTAGGCGGCGCCCAGGTCCCTGAGATTGGCCAGATATTCCCGCTTGTCGGTGACATACCAGGTCAGCCGCACCAGATGTTCGGGGCGCGCGCCCGCTTCGGCCAGCACGGCGACAATGTTTTCAAGCGCCTGCCGGACCTGACCCACGAAATCGTCGGTCTCGAATTCGCAATCGGCATTCCAGCCGATCATGCCACCGGTAAAGACCAGCCGCCCCTCGGCGGCGATGCCGTTGGCATAGCCGATCGCCGGTTTCCAGCTTTTCGGATGCAGGATCTCATGCATGGGCGCCTCCAAGGATGCTGCGGGCGATGACGACGCGCTGCACGTCGCTGGCCCCTTCATAGATGCGCAAGGCGCGGATTTCGCGGTAGAGGCTTTCCACCATCGACCCCGTCCGCACCCCGTCCCCGCCGTGCAACTGAACCGCCATGTCGATGATCTCCTGAGCGGATTCGGTGGCATAGAGTTTCGCCATCGCCGCTTCGCGGGTGATGCGCGGGGCACCCTGATCCTTCGCCCAGGCGGCGCGGTAGACCAGCAGCGCGGCGGCGTCGATCTTCAAGGCCATGTCGGCCAGATGGCCCTGCACCATCTGCAGCTCGGCCAGCGGCGCGCCCTGAATGCGCCGCGACTGAACACGCGCCAGCGAGTCGTCCAGCGCGCGGCGGGCAAAGCCCAGCGCCGCCGCACCCACGGTGGGCCGGAAGACGTCGAGCACCGACATTGCCAGCTTGAACCCCTCGCCTGCGCGGCCGATCAACGCCTCTTCGGGCAGGACCACCCCGTCCAGCCGCAGGGTCGCCAGCGGATGCGGCGCGATCACCTGCAACCGCTCGGCGATGCGCAGCCCCGTCACATCGGCGGGCATCAGAAAGGCCGACAGGCCGCGCGCACCGGGCGCCTCGCCGGTGCGGGCAAAGATCACATAGAGATCGGCAATCCCGCCGTTCGATATCCAGGTCTTTTCGCCCTCGAGCCGCCAGCCCCCCGGCACCCGAACCGCCGTCGTTGCCGTCGCCGCCACATCGCTGCCTGACCCCGGTTCGGTCAGGGCAAAGGCCGAAATTGCGGCCCCCGCCCGCGTCCGCTCCAGCCAGAGCCGCTGCGAGGGGCTGCCGAAGAGGCTGATCGCCCCCATCCCCAACCCCTGCATGGCAAAGGCGAAATCCGCCAGCCCGTCATGGCGCGCCAGCGTTTCGCGGATCAGCGCCAGCGATCGCACATCCAGCCGCTCACCGATCCCCGCGCCCGAGTGCCGCAGGAACCCCGCCGCGCCCAAAGCCGCCACCAGCCCCCGGCAGGCCGCATCCACATCGGTGTGATCCACCGGCAGGTTGGCCGCGCACCAGCCTTCCAGAGCCTCGGCCAAGTCCCGATGCCGTTCCTCGAAAAACGGCCAGTCCAGAAAACTGCGATCACCCATTCATCTGTCCTCAAATATCCACGGGGTTTCCAAAGGGGGGCGTGCCCCCCTTTGGCAAGGGGGGTTGGGGGGGCGAGCAGCCCCCCCCAAGCCTCAGTCACCCCGAAACACCGGCGTCTCCTTCGCCACGAACGCCCTGTAGGCCCGCTCGAAATCCTGCGTCTGCATGCAGATCGCCTGCGCCTGGGCCTCGGCCTCGATCGCCTGCTCCAGCCCCATCGACCATTCCTGGTTCAGTTGGGTCTTGGTGATCCCATGGGCAAAAACCGGCCCCGAGGCCAGTTGCCGCGCGAGGGTCATTGCCGCCTCGTCCAGCGCACCCGCCTCGTGCAGCGCGTTCCAGAAGCCCCAGCGCTCGCCTTCCTCGGCGCGCATGACCCGGCCCGTGTACAGCAGTTCCGCCGCGCGCCCCTGACCGATGATGCGCGGCAACATCGCGCAGGCGCCCATGTCGCAGCCCGCCAAGCCGACGCGGGTGAAAAGGAAGGCGCATTTCGCCGCCGGACTGGCAAGCCGCAGATCGCTGGCCATGGCGATGATCGCCCCCGCCCCGACGCAGATCCCGTCCACCGCCGCGATGATCGGCTTGCCGCAGTTGATCATCGCCTTGACCAGATCGCCGGTCATGCGGGTAAAGGCCAGCAGGCCCTTCATGTCCATGCCGACAAGGGGGCCGATGATGTCATGCACATCGCCGCCCGAACAGAAATTCCCCCCGTTCGACGCGAAGACCACCACATCCACGTCGGTGGCATATGGCAGCGCACGGAAGGTGTCGCGCAGTTCGGCGTAGCTATCGAAGGTCAGCGGGTTCTTGCGCTCGGGCCGCATCAGGCGGATGACCGCGACACGGTCCTTGACCTCCCACAGAAAATGTTCGGGCCGCAGCCCTGCCAGCTCGGTCATGCCCGGCCTCCCATGCGTTTCAGAATATCGTTCAGCGTGTCCAGATCGGCCTCGCTCAGATCCCCGAACAGCCGCGAGACCTCGCCTTCGTGGCCCTGGGCCAGCCCTTCGAATTCGGCAAGCCCGGCCTCGGTCAGTGCGACCTGCACGATGCGCCGGTCACTTTGCGACGGCGTCCTCAGCACCAGCCCATCCTTTTCCAGCCGGTCCACCACCGCCGTCGCATTGCCATTCGACACCAGGAGCAGGCGCGACAGTTCGCTCATCGTCACCCCTTCGCGGCGGCGCCACAGGGCGGCCATCACGTCGAAGCGCGGCAGGGTCGTGCCGTGGCCGACGCGAAGGTATTCGCGCAACTGGTTCTCGGCGGCGCGGGTGACCCCCAGCAGGCGGATCCACATCTTCAGCCGACGCTTGGACAGGTCGCTCATACCTCGCCCCCCGAGACACTCAGCGCATGGCCATTGACCATCGAGGCGCCCCTTGAGGCGAGGAACAGCGCCACCGAGACCACCTCGGCGGGGTCGATCAGGCGCTTCATCGGGTTGTCCGCGACCACCTGCGCCAGCGCCGCCTCGCGCGTCAGATGGAACCGGCCCTGCACCGCATCGACCGCCGCCTGACCCAGAGGCGTATCGACGAACCCCGGACAGATCGCATTGCAGGTGATCCCCTTGCCCGCCACATCCAGCGCAACGGATCGCACCAGCCCCAGAACCCCGTGCTTGGCGGCGGCATAGGCAGGAATGGTGGCGCCGCCCTTAAGGCTGGCGGTCGAGGCGATGGCGATCAGCCGCCCGCCCGGACCCATGCCGCGCAGGGCCTCGCGGAAGGTCAGGAAGGGGCCGGTCAGGTTCACCGCCAGCGTGTGGTTCCAGTCGGCCAGCGTGACGCGGCGGATGTTGCCCGCCGCGCCGCCGCCCGCATTGGCGATCACCACGTCAAAGGGCGCGTCGAAGAGGCTGGCCACCTGGGATTCGTCGGTCACATCGGCGACGCGGCATTCCATCCCGCGCCCGCCGTCGGTTTCCTGCAAGGGTGCCAATTGCCGCCCCGAGATCACCACCCGGTCGCCCGCCTCGGCAAAGCCCCGTGCCAGCGCCTGACCGATGCCGGACCCGCCCCCCGTGACCAGTATCCTGCGTCCCTGCGTGCTCATACCCGGATCTGCGCCTCTTGCCGTTCGCGCAGGCGGAACGCCAGGTCGCGCCCACCCTTGTAGGGGGCAGGCCAGTCGCTGGCGGTGTCGCCCTGCGCGACGGCGGCATGGAGCGTCCAGTAGGGATCGGCCAGATGCGCCCGCGCGAGGCAGACCAGATCGGCGCGCCCCGCCATCAGGATCGAATTGACCTGATCGTAATCGCTGATGTTGCCCACCGTCATCGTGGCGATGCCCGCCTCGTTGCGGATGCGGTCGCTGAACGGGGTCTGGAACATGCGGCCATAGATCGGCCTTTCCGCCGGGTCGGTCTGGCCCGAGGAGACGTCGATGATATCCGCCCCCGCAGCAACGAACATCCGCGCGACCTTGACGGCCTCGTCCGGGGTCACGCCGCCGTCGATCCAGTCATGCGCGCTGATGCGCACGCTCATCGGCTTTTCGGCGGGCCAGACCGCGCGCATCGCGGCGAAAACCTCGAGCGGATAGCGCATCCGGTTTTCCAGGCTGCCGCCGTATTCGTCCGTGCGCCTGTTGGTGATGGGCGAGATGAACCCGGCCAAAAGGTAGCCATGCGCGGCGTGAACCTCGATCATGTCGGCGCCCGCGCGATCCGCCATCCGCGCGGCGGCGACAAACTGCGCCGTGACCTTGTCCATGTCGGCGCGGTCCATCGCCCGGGGGGTGGCGTTGTCGGGCTTGTAGGGGATCGCGCTGGGGGCCAGCGTTTCCCAGTTGTCCGCGGCCAGCGGCGCGTCGATTCCGCCATCCCAGGGCACGCAAGTCGACCCCTTGCGCCCGGAATGGCCGATCTGGATGCACAATCTGGCGCTGGTTTCGGCATGGATGAAACGGGCCAGACGCGTCCAGGCGGCCTCGTGCTCGGGCGCATAGAGGCCCGGGCAGCCCGGCGTGATGCGTCCCTCGGGCGACACGCAGGTCATTTCGGTATAGATCAATCCGGCGCCGCCCTTGGCCCGTTCGGCGTAGTGGACGAAATGCCAGTCCCCCGGCACGCCATCCACGGCCTTGTACTGCGCCATGGGCGACAGGACGATGCGGTTCTTCAACTCCATCCCGCGCAGACGGAAGGGCGCGAACATCGGGCGCCGCCCGGCCTGACCGCCCTCGCGCGCCTGATACCAGTCCTCGCTCGCCTGCAGCCACGCGGGATCGCGCAGGCGCAGGTTTTCGTGGCTGATGCGCTGGCTGCGCGTCAGCAGGGAATAGGCGAACTGGGGCATCGGCATGTCGAGGTAGCGCTCGACCTCCTCGAACCATTCCAGCGAGTTGCGCGCTGCCGATTGCAGCCGGAGCACCTCGACCCGGCGTTCGTCCTGATAGCGCCGGAAGGCGGCGGGCAGGTTGGGTTCCGAATGCAGATAGTCGGCCAGCGCGATGGCCGAGTCGAAGGCCAACCTGGACCCCGAGCCGATGGAAAAATGCCCGGTCGCCGCCGCATCGCCCATCAGCACGACGTTTTCATGGAACCAGGTTCCGCAGATGACGCGCGGGAACTGCATCCACACCGCCGAACCGCGCAGATGGGCGGCGTTCGACATCAGGTCATGGCCGCCCAGATGGCGCTCGAAGATCTTGCGGCAGGTTTCCACCGTCTCTTCCTTGGACATGTCGGCAAAGCCCCAGCGGTCCCAGGTTTCCGGCAGGCATTCGACGATGAAGGTCGCGGTGTCGGCATCGAACTGGTAGACATGCGCCCAGACCCAGCCGTGTTCGGTCTTCTCGAAGATGAAGGTAAAGGCGTCGTCGAATTTCTGATGCGTGCCCAGCCAGACGAACTTGCACCGGCGGGTGTCGATGTCGGGCTGGAACACGTCGGAATATTCCTTGCGCACCAGGGAATTGATCCCGTCCGAGGCGACAACCAGATCGTAGTCCTTGCGATATTCCTCGGCCGAGCGGAATTCGGTTTCGAACCGCATGTCGACGCCCAGTTCGCGCGCGCGGGCCTGAAG
>CALEZJ010000464.1 GCA_937927885.1 uncultured Paracoccaceae bacterium
ACGAGATTTCTGCCTGTCTCGTGGGCTCGGAGATGTGTATAAGAGACAGGCCTGCGCGCGACGGGCATGGCCGGGGTGATTGCGGGGCTTGGCATCTCGCTGGCCTATCTGGGCGCCATCTATGCCCTGCAGGCGACCACCGTCGCCAATGCCGTCTTTCTCTTTTCCGCCGCGCCGTTCTTTTCGGCGGTGCTGGGCCGTGTCGTGCTGGGCGAGCGGGTCAGTTCCTGGACCTGGGCAGCCATGGCCCTGGCCGGGTTGGGAATTTTCGTGATGATCGGCGGCAGCCTGGGGGGCGTCAGCCTGGGAGGCGGCGGGCGGATGGACGGCAACCTTGCTGCCCTGGCCTCGGCCTTCGGTTTCGCCGTGTTCACGGTCGCGCTGCGGTCGGGCCGCATCGGAGACATGATGCCCGCCAACCTGCTGGGCGCGGGACTCTCGATGCTGGCGGCGGCCCTTCTGGCTCCGGCGCTGGGTCAGACGCTGGCCGCCAGCCCGCGCGACATCGCCATCGCGATGGCGATGGGGGCGGTTGTGCTGGCGGGCGGGATGATCCTGTTCACCTTCGGCAGTCGGCGTTTGCCAGCGGCCGAGGCCACGCTGTTTTCCTCGGTCGAGAACATCCTCGCGCCGGTCTGGGTCTGGGCCCTGCTGGGCGAGACCGCGACGCTGAACACGCTGATCGGCGGAGCGATGGTGCTGGGCGCGGTGATTCTGAACGCCTATCGCGGGGCGCTGGGCGCGACACTGGCGGGACGGCGCGCGATTGGCTAAGCAGGACGCATGCTGACCGTCACTCGCCATCCCGGCCCCGCAAGTTCGCCACCCCTGTTGATCGTGCACGGGCTTTTCGGCTCGGGCCGCAACTGGGGCGCCATCGCCAAGCGGATGTCCGACCGCGGCACGGTGCTGGCCGTCGACATGCGCAACCATGCGGGCAGTTTCTGGGACGACCGGCACGATTACCCGATTCTGGCGGAGGACCTCGCCAAGGTGATCGAGGCCGAGGGACAACCTGTTGATGTCCTTGGGCATTCCATGGGCGGCAAGGCCGCCATGGTGCTGGCGCTTACCCGGCCAGAGCTGGTGCGCAGGCTGATCGTGGCCGACATCGCCCCCGTCGCCTATGGCCACAGCCAGAACCACCTGATCGCCGCGATGCGGGGGCTGGACCTGCAGGGACTTGCCGCCCGGGCCGAGGCCGACCGGCGACTGGCCCGGTCGGTCGGTGATCCGCAGGTGCGGGCCTTTCTGCTTCAGTCACTCGATCTGCGCGCCGATCCGCCGGTCTGGCGGCTGAACCTCGACGCGCTGGAACGGCAGATGGACCGGATCACCGGCTGGATCGAGGACGGCGACCTGACACCTTTTCCTGGGCCGACGCTGTTTCTGGCCGGCGCCGATTCGGACTACGTCCGCCCCGAATCGCGCGACACCATCCGCCGCCTGTTCCCGAAAGCGCGACTGGCAAGGATCCCCGGCGCGGGCCATTGGCTGCACGCCGAAAAGCCCCGCGAATTCGAGGCCGCGATCCGGGTCTTTCTTGGCGACTGAGGGGCGGGGATCAGAGGCTTTGCACCTTGCGCGCCACCATCCAGCTGACCGGCAGCGCCAGGATCGCCCCGGCGGCGGCGGCGACCACGATGGATTGCACGTCATAGCGGTTCAGGGTCAGCGCTGCGACCACGAAGATCCCGGCAAGGGTGGTGCCGATCACGGCATAGAGCAGCGAGGTCAGTCTGAGCATGGTGTCCCCCATTCCGGTTTGGCGCGCAGATTAGCAGCACGCATCGCCAGAACCTTGATCTCGCGCAAGGAACCCCGGAAAAGCATCTGCCGGAACTCCGGCAGCTTGCCTCAGCCGGGGCAACGCAATCGGGCGGTCATCACGCCGCTGTCGCCTTCGGCGCTCCCCTCGACCAGCGCGCAGCCGCTGGCCTGCATGGCGGCCTGACGCATGGCGTGCAGGATGGCGACATGCTCGGTCCGTCGGGCATAGCCAAGCCGGATCACCTGAACCCGCGGATGCCGGTCGGCGCGGCAGGCCGCCATCGATACCCCGGCAAGGCAGATGGCCCCGGGCCCTTCGGGGGCGCCGCGATGGACATAGACGTCGAAATCGCGCCCGTCGATCACCACCCGCTGCGGCTGAATTCCCCAGAACGCCCTGTCCGGGGTGGCACAACCGCAAAGGAGCGCAAGAAGGAAGAGGGTGAGGACACGGATCATTCCGACATCCTCGCAGCCCTTGGTTAAGGCAAGGTTAACCCCCTGGCCCTTGCACGGGGCGGCCCCGATGGGCTAAAGGGGCGCGGGGGCGATTAGCTCAGTTGGTAGAGCGTCTCGTTTACACCGAGATGGCCGGCGGTTCGAGTCCGTCATCGCCCACCAATCCCAGGAAAAGACCCCGACGTGGGGGCGCCGGGGCCAGGCAGGGCAGGCCCCGACAGGCCCGCCGCAACCTTTCGTGGCTCAACCGGTCGGCAGCAGGACCGAGTCGATGACGTGGATCACGCCGTTGGACTGGATCACATCGGCAATGGTGATGCGGGCCTCGCGGCCCTGCCCGTCAACGATGTAAAGCGCTCCGGCCCGTTCGAAGGCGTCGAACTGGCAGCCGCCCAGCGTGGTGATCGTGTGCCGCCCGCCGTCGGCGCGGATCATGCCGCGCAGCTCGCCCCAAAGCGCACGGGTCGGCACGACATGGCAGGTCAGCACCGTCTGCAGCGCGGCAAGGTTTTCCGGCATGAGCAGGCTTTCCACTGCCCCCGCGGGCAGGGCGGCAAAGGCCGCATTGGTCGGCGCCAGCACGGTAAAGGGCCCCTGACCCTGCAGGGCCTCGACCAGCCCCGCCGCCTGAACGGCCGCCACCAGCGTGGTATGGTCGGCGGAATTCACGGCGTTTTCAACAATGTTGCGGCTGGCGAACATGGGCGCGCCGCCGACCATCGGATTTTGCTGCGCCGCAGCCATCGAACCCGACGCGGCGAGAAGGACGGCGAAAAGAACAGGTTTCATGGCAAATCTCCCGTGTGATGCCCGGGCCCTTGGCGGCCCATGCAGCAAGGAACGGGGGGCTTTGGCGGGAAGTTTCGCCCTCGGCGTCGGGCAGCGATCACGGATGCGTGATCGGATCAACCCGGGCCGAGCACCGCGCTGGCCAGCACCGGGCCGGTGGGGAGGGCGCCCGGGGCGCCCCCCAGGGGTTCCAGGCTGATCGCCAGCGTGACCCCCGGCTGCAAGTCGGTCGGCACGGTCAGGCTCTCGCCCCTCAGGAGCCCCAGGGAGCGCGGCACCCCGTCGGCGCCGATCGCCCAAAGCTGATAGTCGCGGTCTTCGCCCGCCGACGGACCGCTGCGCCGCAGGTCCAGCAATCCCGCCTGAAGCCGGACCGACACCACCAGTTCGCCCGCCACCAGCCGCGCCTGCGGCACCGGTTGCGGCCAGAGC
The DNA here is from genome assembly GCA_937927885.1 of uncultured Paracoccaceae bacterium. Taxonomy (GTDB): domain Bacteria; phylum Pseudomonadota; class Alphaproteobacteria; order Rhodobacterales; family Rhodobacteraceae; genus Pararhodobacter. The sequence goes on from CALEZJ010000464.1 coordinate 3,451, forward strand.
ACCACCGCCAGCGCCAGCCCCGCCGCCAGCACACCCCCGGCCGCCCAGACCCAGCGACGCCGGGGGCGGGCGGGGAACAGCCGGGCCTCGATCCGGAGGAGAAGATCGGGCAACGCGACTTCGGGATAGGCCGCGTTCAGCGGCGACAGCCGGGCCTCCCAGTCCCGCACGCGGGCGGCAAAGGCACCGTCAACCTCGGCCCGGCGCGCCGCATCCCGGCGCGCCCGGGCGTCCAGAACCCCCAGCACATATTCGGCGGCCAGAAGGTCATCGGCATCATCGGGCGGATCGGCGGGACTCATCGTTCCAGACACTCCCGAAGCCGCTGCAACCCTCGGCGCAGCCAGGTGCGCATCGTGTTCAGCGGAATTCCGTGGCGCTCGGCCAGATCCTGATAGGACAGCCCGACCAGATAGGCACCGCGCAAGGCCTCGGCGCGGTCAGGCTCCTGCTCGTCCAGGCAACCCAGGATGCGGCGCGCCTGTCCGGCGGCGGCCAGCCGGGCCTCGACGCCGACAGCGGGATCCGGGATCAGCGCGAGCGGGTCTTCCCCGGCCAGTCGCGCGCCCTGTGGCGGACGGGCCCGCAGCCGGTCCAGCGCCAGATTGCGCGCCACCGCAACCAGCCAGCCCATCGCACTGCCACGATCCGCCGAAAACTGCCCCGCACGCTGCCAGATGCGCACATAGACCTCCTGCATGGCATCCTCCACCTCGCTGCGGTCTTTCAGCATACGGGTCAGCACGCCTGCGAGTTTCGGTGCCGTCAACGCATAAAGCGCGCGAAACGCGGCGCGGTCGTGCTGCGCCACCCGCTGGATCAGGTCAGAGGCCGTCTCGTCGGACAATCGCGGGGTCCCGGCTGGAGGGCGAGACCCGCCAGATAGCGCCGGCAAACGCATCGTCCAGTCTGATCCTGCCTTGTCTTTCGGGGGCGGCCGGGGCTAGCCTTTGCACAGGGTTGCAGCGCACGGGGGGGCGTGCACCCCGCCCGGACGACGGCTCCCCGCAACATCGAGACCAGGAGCCCGCGATGGAAAGCCCCGTCCGCTATGAGACCCACGGCGAAATTGCCGTGATCCGCATCGACAATCCGCCGGTCAATGCGACCAGCCAGGCGGTGCGCGCGGGGTTGGTCGCGGCGGCGCGGCACTTTGCGGCGGGGCCGGAAAAGGTCGCGGTTCTGATCGCCGAGGGGCGCACCTTCATCGCCGGAGCGGATATCACGGAATTTGGCAAACCACCTGCCGAACCCCATTTGCCCGATGCGATCAACGTTCTGGAATCGCTGGACAAACCCATCGTCTGCGTGATCCATGGCACGGCTTTGGGCGGCGGGTTCGAGGTGGCTTTGGGCTGCCATTACCGCGTGATGCTGAAAGGCGCGCGGGTGGGCCTGCCCGAGGTCAACCTGGGCCTGATCCCCGGCGCGGGCGGCACGCAGCGGTTGCCGCGCCTGGTGGGGGTTGTGGCCGCGTCCGAAATCTTCACCTCGGCCCGGCAGGTGGCGCGCGACGAATGCCTGGCGCTGGGGATTGTCGATGCGCTCTCGGTCGACGACCCGTTCGAAGCCGGGATGGAATTCGCGCGCCGGGTTCTGGCCGAAAACCTGCCCGTTCGCCGGGTGTCCGAATTGCCCCTGCCCCCCACCGACGACGCGGCGCTGGCCGCGCTGCGCGCCAAGGTGGCGCGCGCCAATCCGGGGCATGTGTGCCATCTGAAGGGCATCGACGTCGCCGTCGAGGGCACGAAACTGCCGTTTGCCGAAGGGATCAAGCTGGAGCGCGCAGCCTTCTGGGAGCTGATGCAGACCCCCCAGCGCGCGGCGATGATCCATGCGTTCTTTGCCGAGCGCAAGGTCGCCAGCCTGCCCGAGATCAAGGGCATCCCGCCCCGCCCGCTGCACCATGTCGGCACGATGGGCGGCGGGATCGGGGTGGCCTGCCTGCTCTCGGGCCTCAAGGTGACGCTGATCGAGCGCGACGCCGAGGCCGTCGAGCGCGCGCATGTCGCCATCAGCCGCACGCTGGCCGACAGCGTCAAGCGCGGCAAGCTGTCGGCCGATGCGCGCGACCACCTTCTGGCCGAGAAACTGGTGGCGACGGATGATTACCACCGCCTCGCCAGCGCCGATCTCATCATCGAAGCGGTGTTCGAATCGATGGAGGTCAAGAAGGACGTGTTTACCCGCCTCGATGCGATTGCCAGACCGGGGGCAATCCTGGCCACCAACACCAGCTATCTGGACGTGAACGCCATCGCCGCGATGACGAAACGACCCGGTGATGTGATCGGCCTGCATTTCTTCTCGCCCGCGCATGTGATGCGGCTTCTGGAAATCGTCGTCGCCGACCAGACCGCGCCCGATGTGGTGGCGACCGGCTTTGCGCTGGCCAAGGTTCTGGGCAAGGTCCCCGTGCGCGCCGGGGTCTGCGACGGGTTCATCGGCAACCGCATCCTGAAGCATTACCGCACCTGCGCCGATATCATGGTGCTGGAAGGCGCCTCGCCGTTTCAGGTGGACAAGGCGCTGGAATCCTTCGGCTTTGCGATGGGCCCCTATGCGGTGGCCGACCTTGCGGGCATCGATATCGGATACCTCACCCGCCAGCGCCTGTTGCCGCACCGCCAGCCCGGCGAGCGTTGGGGCGACTGGGGCGACCGGCTTTACGAACTGGGCCGATTGGGCCGAAAATCGGGGCGCGGGCATTACATCTATGACGACGCCCATCCAAAGGGCCGCCCCGACCCCGAGGTCGAGGACTTCATCGCGCAGGAGCGCCACCGCAAGGGGATCACGCCGCGCGCCTGGACCGATGCCGAGATCGTCGAGCGCTACATGGCCGCGATGATCAACGAGGGCGCCAAGGTGGTGGGCGAGGGCATCGCGCTGCGCCCGCTCGACGTCGATATCACCAAGCTGATGGGCTATGGATTCCCGCGCTTTCGCGGCGGGCCGATGCATTACGCCGACCAGATCGGGCTGGCCAATGTGCTGGCGACCATCCAATCCTGCGCGCGCGAGGATGCGTATTTCTGGCAGCCCGCGCCGCTTCTTGTGCAACTGGTGGCCGAAGGCCGCACTTTCAACAGCCTGAACTGACAGGGAACGCCATGGATCTGAACTATGCACCCGAGGATCTGGCCTTTCAGGCCGAAGTCCGCGCGTTCTTGCGCGACAAACTCCCCGCAGACCTGGCCGCGCGCGTCGGCGAAGGCGAGAACCTGTCGAAGGCCGATTACGAGTACTGGCACGCCGCGCTGAATGAAAAGGGCTGGCTGGCTGGCAACTGGCCGCGCAAATTCGGCGGGCAGGAATGGTCGGCGGTGCAAAAGCACATCTTTGACGAGGCCTGCGCCTTTGCCCGCGCGCCCCGCATCATCCCCTTTGGCGTCGGCATGCTGGCGCCGGTTCTGATGGCCTTCGGGTCAAGGGCGCAGCAGGATTACTACCTGCCGCGCATCCTGTCGGGTCAGGACTGGTGGTGTCAGGGCTACAGCGAACCCGGCGCGGGGTCCGACCTTGCCAGCCTGAAAACCCGCGCCGTGCGCGAGGGCGACCATTACATCGTCAACGGCCAGAAGACCTGGACCACGCTGGGCCAATACGCCAACAAGATCTTCTGCCTGGTGCGCACCGATCCCGCGGCGAAGCAGCAGGAAGGCATTTCCTTTCTTCTCATCGACATGGACAGCCCCGGAATCGAGGTGCGCCCGATCATCCTGATCGACGGCGTGCACGAGGTGAACGAGGTCTGGTTCACCGATGTGAAGGTGCCGGTGGAGAACCTGGTCGGGCAGGAGAACAAGGGCTGGACCTATGCCAAGTATCTCCTGACCCACGAGCGCACCGGGATCGCCGGCGTCGGCGCCTCGCGCGCGGGGCTGGAGGCGCTGAAACGCGTCGCGCGGACCGAACTGCAGAACGGCCGCCCGCTGATCGAGGATCCGCTGTTCGCCGCCCGTCTGGCGCGCATCGAAATCGATCTGATGGCGATGGCGACGCTGAACCTGCGCATGGTCGCCGCCGCCGATGCGGGCGCGGCGCCGGGGGCGGAATCGTCGATGCTGAAGGTCAAGGGCTCGATCATCCGTCAACAGATCAACGATCTGGCCCGCCGCGCCGTAGGCCCCTGGGCGATGCCCTTCGTGCCCGAATCCGATGGCAATCTCTTTCACCCCGGCCCCGAATACGCGGCCAAGGCGTCGAACGTGTATCTCAACAACCGCAAGATCTCGATCTATGGCGGCTCGAACGAGGTGCAGCGCGGCATCATCACCAAGGCGATTCTGGGGCTCTGATCATGGACTTCAACCACACCGACGAACGCCGCATGCTGGCCGAGTCCCTGCGCCGGACGCTGGCGCGCGGGGCCGATTGGGCGGCTCTGGCCGAACTGGGCGTGCTGGGCGCGCTGTTCACCGAAACCGAGGGGGGATTTGGCGGTGCGGGCTTTGACCTCGCCGTGGTGTTCGAGGAACTGGGCCGCGCCGGTTGCACCGAACCCGTGCTGGAAGCGGGGCTGGCCGGCGGCCTGCTGGCCGATGCCGGGCGGGGCGATCTGGTCGAACGGATCATCGCGGGTGACCTAAAGGTTACCTTGGGCTGGCAGGAACCGGGTCTGCGCTATGAGACCGGTCCGATTTCGACCCGCGCCGAAGCGGATCACGTTACCGGGAAAAAGTCCTTTGTCACCAATGCCGAAGGCGCGGGCCTGATCCTGGTCACCGCGCTGCGCAACGGAACCCCGCACCTGTTCGCGCTGGCCCCCGATACCCCCGGCGTCACGCTGCACACCACCCCTGCCCTGATGGGTGGCACCATTTCGGAACTGACGCTCACCGCCGCCGCTGCCGAGTTGATCGGCCCCGCCGACCTTGGCGCCCGCCTCGCCGCCGCCACGCTGGCGGTCTGCGCCGACACGCTGGGTGTGATGGAAACCGTCAAGACGATGACGCTCGACTATCTGCGCACGCGCACCCAGTTCGGGCGCCCGATCGGCAGCTTTCAGGCGCTGCAGCACCGCATGGCCGATGTCGCGATCGAGATCGAGATGGCGCGCTCGGCGGTGATCAATCTCGCGGGGGGCCTCGACGCGGCCGACCGCGACCGGCAGGTCTCGGCGACAAAGTCCCTGATCGGCCGCACCGCGCGCCTTGTGGCCGAGGAATCGATCCAGATGCACGGCGGCATCGCCATGACCGAGGCCTATGCGCTGGCCCCCCTCGCCCGCCGCCTGATCGCCGCCGATCACCGGTTCGGCGACGAGGACTGGCACCTCGCCCGCTTCATCCGCCTGTCATGAGCGTCTGGCACGACGCCACCGGCACCGCGAAGCTGCTGGGCCTGCGCCTTGCCACCGGCCCCGACGGTGCGCGCGTCACCATGCAGGTCGGGCCGGACCACACCAACCGCCACGGCATGATGCACGGCGGCCTGATCGCGACGGTGCTCGACACCGCGATGGGGGCGACGGCCTCGTGGCTCCGGGGCGAGGGGGGTGTCATTCCGTTTTCCACCATCACTATGACCGTCAACTTCGTCGCGCCCATGCCGATGGGCCAGATCATCGCCGAAGGGCGCGTCATCGGCGGCGGGTTCAAGACCGTCTTCGTCGAGGCCCGGGCCCACAGCGAGACAGGCACCCTGGTCGCGCAGGCCACCGGCACCTTCAAACGCGCGCCGCTCTGATTTCATCTTGCCAAAAAAAATACTCGCGGAGGGGGTCCGGGGGGTGGGGCTGGCCCCGCGGCGGTGCCGGGGGGCTCGATGCCCCCTGGCGCCGCCCCCCCTTGCCCTGCCCCTGCGCGCGGTCCATCTTTCAGGGAAAGAGGGAGGCCCACATGTCCAGAACCGTGATCATCACCCGTCAGGGTGGCCCAGAGACCCTTGAATTGACCGACCGCCCGGTGGGCGACCCCGGCCCGGGCCAGATCCGCATCCGCCATCACGCGATCGGCCTCAATTTCATCGACTGCTACCAGCGCTCGGGCCTCTATCCGATGACCCTGCCGGCCTCGCTGGGGATGGAGGCCGCCGGCATCGTCGAGGCCGTCGGCGAGGGGGTGACCCATCTGAAACCCGGCGACCGCGCCGCCTATGCCGCCCAGCCCCCCGGCGCCTATTGCGAATCCCGGGTGATGCCCGCGGCACAGGTCTGCCCGCTGCCCGACGGGATCGGGTTCGAGACCGGCGCGGCGATGATGCTCAAGGGCCTGACCGTGCAGTATCTCTTTCACCGCACCGTGCCCCTGAAGGCGGGGGACACCGTGCTCTTTCACGCCGCCGCCGGCGGGGTCGGTCTGATCGCCTGCCAATGGGCGCGCTCCGAGGGTATCCGGCTGATCGCCACCGCAGGCTCGGACGAGAAATGCCGACTGGCTCTCGACCACGGCGCCAGCGATGCGATCAACTACCGCGCGCCGGACTGGCCGACGCAGGTGCGCGCCCTGACCGGCGGGCGCGGGGTGGATGCGGTGATGGATTCGGTGGGCGCCGCGACCTTCGAAGGCTCGCTGGACAGCCTGCGCCCCCTGGGCATGATGATCTCGTTCGGCAATGCCTCGGGCCCGGTGCCCCCGCTGAACCTGGGCACACTGGCCGCCAAAGGCTCGCTCCAGATCACCCGTCCGACCCTTTTCACCCATATCGCCGATCACGCCACCTGCCAGGCGATGGCGCGCCACCTCTTTGACAAGGTCCTCTCGGGCGCGGTGCAGATCCGGATCGACCAGCGCTTTGCGCTCGATCAGGTGGCCGACGCCCATCGGGCGCTGGAAGCGCGGGCCACCACCGGGTCGACCATCCTGCTGCCCTGACCGGACGCCCCGGTTCCGTGCCCGCTGCCAGGGTCGGGCACGGTTCGGGCGGATCGGCGCCCCGCCGTTGCCCTGCGCGTCGCGTCAGGCGCGGATCACATAATCCTTGAGCGTGGTCTCGATCACCTCCCAGACGCCACGAAACCCGGGGCGGATCACGATGCTGTCCCCGGCCCGCAGATCAAAGGTCTCGCCGTCCTCGCCACGCAGCACCGAATGGCCCCGCAGGATGTGGCAATATTCCCATTCGTCGTAAACCACCCGCCAGGCACCGGGGGTCGACTGCCAGAGCCCGGCATAGAGCCCGCCTGCATCCTCGATCTCCCAGGTCGTGAACACCGGATCGCCGGCCACCCGCCTGTCCTCAGGTGGGCGACCCTGCTGGCCGGCGGCCGCGTCGGGGTTCAGGCGCAGGACGGTCTGTGACATGGGGCACCACTGGTTTTGCGCAACCCTGCCCCGGAACGCGCCCCACGGCAAGACGCAGCGTCGCCGCTGGACAGGCACGGGCCGCCACCCCTAGTCTGGCCCGAGGACGGAGGACATGATGAGAACGCTGGACGCACTGACCCTGACCCATACGACGCTCGATGTCGATGCAGAGGGGATCGCGACGCTGACCCTCAACCGGCCGCAAAAGCGCAACGCCCTCAATGCCGCGACGGTCGAGGAACTGATCGACGTCTTCACCGCCCTTCCACGCGCGGGCGTGCGGGCCGTGGTCCTGCGCGCGGCGGGCCCCCATTTCTGCGCCGGGCTCGATCTGGTCGAACACCACGCCGAGGACCGCCGCCCCGAGGAGTTCATGCATCTCTGCCTGCGCTGGCACGAGGCGTTCAACAAGATGGAATACGGCGGGGTTCCGGTCATCGCCGCGCTGAAGGGGGCGGTGGTCGGGGGCGGGCTGGAACTCGCCAGTGCCGCGCATGTGCGCGTGGCCGACCGCAGCACCTATTTCGCCCTGCCCGAGGGGCAGCGCGGCCTGTTCACCGGGGGCGGCGCCACGATCCGGGTGGCCGATCTGGTGGGAAAGGCCCGCATGATCGACATGATGCTGACCGGTCGGGTCTATCAGGGCGACGAGGCGATTGCCCTTGGCCTGGCGCAATACCTGGTCGACGACAGCGAAGCCAAGGCGCTGGAGCTTGCGCGGGCGGCAGCGCAGAATCCGCCCTTGTCGAATTTCGCCATCTGCTCGGCCATCAGCCATGTGCAGAACATGTCGGCGATGGACGCCGCCTATCTGGAATCGGTCGTGGCCGGCATCGTCAACACCCAGCCTGCCAGCCGGGGCCGTCTGGCCGCCTTTGCCGACAAATCCGCGGCGAGGGTCCGTCCCAACGCCGAGTGAACCGCGGCGCAGTTCAGAAATACCCCCGCACCAGCGAGGCCGAGACCAGCGTCCAGCCATCCGCGACGACAAAGAACGCGAGCTTGAACGGCAGGGACACGATGGCGGGCGGGACCATCATCATCCCCATCGACATCAGGAC
>CALEZJ010000465.1 GCA_937927885.1 uncultured Paracoccaceae bacterium
GGGTAGGGTGGGGTTCAACCCCACCCTACGGGTGCTACGTTCTGGCACTGCGTGGGCCAGATCCTATCTTGATCACAAAGGCCTGGGCCGTCCTTGAACACCGCTCGAATGCTCGAATCCGCCGCAAGATGTCGGCCTGCGGATCCCGCTAGGTTTCAGACCCGGAACGGCAGGGGGGTCGGTTTGGCCCTGGGCGCGTCGGGCAGGTCCAGGGTCAGCCCCTCGGCGTCCGAGGCCAGATCGGCGCGGATCAACCCCAACCCGATGCAGCGCTGCAGGCGCGGCGAGAACACCAGTTCGCTGAGCATCCCCACCGCAGTGCCATCGTGCAGGATTGCCACCGGATGCCCGGGACTGTCGGGGTTTCCTTCGATCCAAAAGCCCGAGCGCAGCCGGGCAGGGGGTTGCGCAGCACGTTCAAGCAACGCCTCACGCCCGACAAACTCATGCCCGCTTGCCAGGTCGACCAAACCGCCCAGTCCCATCTCGAAAGGATCGGCGGGCAGAACCTGCAGGCGCATGTCGGACCCATAGCTGACCAGACCGCTTTCAACCCGCTCGATATCATTGGGCGCACCGGGACGGATGCCAAAGGGCTCTCCCGCCCTTGCGACCTTGTCCCACAACGCATCGCCCTGCCGACCATCGGTCAGGTACAGCTCATACCCGCCCTGTTTCGACCAGCCCGAGCGTGCCAGCACCAACGGTATGCCGTCCAGGTCGGTCTCGCGAAAGGCGAAATAGCGCAACTCGCGCACCCATTCGCCAAACAGCGCCGCGATCACCTCGACCGCCAGCGGACCCTGCACCGCCAACGGCGAGACGTCGGGCTCGCTTACCCGTACATTCCAGCCACGCTCGCGTCCGATGGCGGCGGCCCAGAGGTGAATGTCGCTGTCGGCCACCGACAGCCAGAGCCTGTCCTCGGTCAGTTTCAGCAACACCGGATCGTTGATCAGCAGTCCGTCATGGTCACAGATCGGAACATACCGGCCCTGACCCACGCGTGTCCCGGACAGATTGCGCGGCGTCAGGTATTGCGCCAGGCGCGTAGCGTCCGGCCCCTCGATCTGCACTTGCCGCTGTGCCGCAACATCCCACATCACCACGCCGTCGATCAGGCTGCGATATTCGCCATTCGGGTCGCCGAAATGGGCCGGGATGAACATATGGTTGTAGACGGAAAAGCTGCGCACCCCGGCACGCAGCGTGGCGGCGAAATAGGGCGACTTTCGGATGTTGGCGCCGATTCCGATGGCGAGTTCGGGTGTCATGTCAGGTCCTGATGGCGGAATGATCGCTCTGTGCCACAGTCGCGGTCAGGCCGAAAGCCTGTGCCGCGGTGTATCCAGTGCCTGAGTCAGATCGGCCAACAGGTCCTCGACCTCCTCCAGACCCACCGAGAGCCGGATCAAGCCTTCGGAGATGCCATGCGCGGCGCGCTCATCGGGCGTGTAGGTCGAATGCGTCATGCTGGCTGGGTGCTGGATCAGGCTTTCGGCGTCGCCCAGGCTGACCGCGCGGCGGATCAGGCCAAGGCTGTTCATCATCGCCACGCCGGCAGCAAAACCGGCGCGCATCTCAAACGCGATCATCCCGCCAAAACCGGGCATCTGGCGCAGCGCCAGCGCGTGCTGGGGAAAGTCTTCGAGCCCTGGATAGAACACCCGCGCCACCGCGGGATGTGCCTGAAGCGCGCGTGCGACGCTCAGCGCGCTGGTGCAATGGCGCTCCATCCGCAGCTTAAGCGTTTTCAGGCCGCGCAAGACCAGCATGGCGTTGAAAGGCGCCATCACCGCGCCCGTCATGTCCTTCATGCCGACCAGCCGCACCTGTGCGATGTCCTCGGCCCGGCCCACCGCGATACCGCCGACCAGATCGCCATGCCCGCCCATGTATTTCGTCGCCGAATGTACCACCAGATCAGCGCCCAGTTCGATCGGGCGAGTCAGCACCGGGGTGGCATAGGTATTGTCCACCACCACCATCGCCCCGGCGCGATGCGCGACGGCCGAGACCGCTGCGATATCCACCAGCCGCATGTTGGGATTGGCCGGGGTTTCGAAATAGACGATCCGCGTGCGCGGCCCGATGGCGGCCTGAACCGCGGCCGGGTCGGTCAGATCGGCGTGAGTGATCGTGACCCCCCATTTCGCAAGCCCATGGCGCATGAAGGCAAACGTGCAGCCGTAAAGCGTGGTGTCGGTCACCAATTCATCTCCGGGGCTAAGGAAGGTCCAGAGCACCGAGGTGATCGCCCCCATCCCAGAGGCAAGGGCCAGACCCGCCTCGGCCCCTTCGAGATCGGCCACCCTGCGTTCGAGCAGGTCCAGCGTCGGATTCGAGATGCGCGAATAGATATGCCCCGGTGCTTCACCCGCAAACCGGGCTGCACCGGCCTCGACACTGTCAAAGGCAAAGGTCGAGGTCAGATGCAGGGGTGGGGTCAACGCACCCTCGTGTTCGGCCGGATCATGGCCAAGGTGGATGGCGCGGGTGGCGAAACCGGCATTGCGGGGCGTGGTCATGGTGTGCTCCTGTGGCTGGGCTGGGCACAGGATTGCACGCGGGCGCTGGCAGGTGTTGCCAAAGTATGCCATGCTGGAGGAAATAACTGGCATGAAAGCGTTGAACATGGCTGATGATCTGCGCATTGATGCCAAGGATCGGCAGATCCTCCGCGCGCTGCAACGGGACGGTCGGCTGACCAACCTCGATCTGGCTGCGCAGGTGAACCTGTCGCCGTCCCCCTGCCTGCGCCGGGTTCGTCTGCTGGAGGAGGCGGGGATCATCGCGGGTTATGCCGCCATAGTCGCGCCGCGCGCGGTGGGCCTGCGGATCACGGCGTTTATCCGTGTTACCCTGACACGGCATGACCGCGAGGCCGTGTCGCGTTTCGAGGCGCGAGTGCAGGATATCGACGCGATCCTCGATTGCCATCTGATGACCGGCGAGGCGGATTATCTGCTGCGCGTGGTGGTACCCGATCTCGATGCCTACGAAACCTTCGTGCGCAACAGTCTGCACGCCATTCCCGGCATCGCTTCGATC
>CALEZJ010000466.1 GCA_937927885.1 uncultured Paracoccaceae bacterium
GAAAGGCCACCAGATGCGGCCAGCGTTGCAGGATGCACAGCTCGCAGGGCGCGAGGCCGACGACATACTGAAAGAACAGCGCCCCTGCCAGCAGGGCAGCCGAGCCAAGACCGGCAAGTGATGCCAAGGACCAATCCCTCACAGATACCTCGTCGCGTAAAAGCCGCCGATCAGCAATACCACAAAGGCGATGGTGACCAAGCCCAGACGGCGTTCGATGAAGTCACGAATGGGTGCGCCAAAGGCGCGCAGCAACAGCGCGACCAGGAAAAAGCGTCCGGCGCGGGCGATGATCGAGGTGACCACGAAGGTCGCCAGCGGCATGCCGGTCCAGCCCGACATGATGGTGATGACCTTGTAGGGAAAGGGCGTCAGCCCCGCGATCAGCACCGCCCAGAAGCCCACGCCGTTGAAACGTTCGCTGAAGGCGGCCATGGCATCTTCCTTGCCCAGCGCCGACAGGATCGGCTGGCCGATCTGCTCATAGGCCAGCGCGCCGATGGCATAGCCCAGCATGCCGCCGAGAACCGATGAAACCGTCGCCACCCCGGCGATCAGGAAGGCGCGGCGGGGGGCGGCGATGATCATCGGGATCATCAGCGCATCGGGCGGGATCGGAAACACCGAGCTTTCAACGAAGGCGATGAACGCCAGTGCCCAGAGCGCGCGCGGATGCGCGGCCAGCGACATGGTCCAGTCGTAGAGGGATCTCAGCATGATGGCTCCGGGCAGGCTGCGGGGATGGCTTGCCCGAGGGTTGGCGGCACGTCAAGGCCAGCGGTGACCCGTTGACCGCGCCCGCGCGCCGCGCTAAGCGGAGCCTGTGCCCGAGTGGCGGAACGGTAGACGCAGGGGACTCAAAATCCTCCGCCCTAACGGGTGTGCGAGTTCGAATCTCGCCTCGGGCACCATTGTCCTGAAAAGAGAAGAAAAACAGCGGCTTATTGCCTGTCCCTGGCCGTGGCGCCCATTCGGTCGCGTTTTTAAACCCTGTACGGCCGCGTCGTCCCTGTGCCGGAATTCGCGGCAACGGTTCTTTCTGGAGACCGCCCCCGATGCCTGCGCCAGACGATTCCCCGGGCAACAGGCGCGACCGTCTCACCCCCCCCTTCGGCGAAATCCGCGCGAACCGCCGATGCCCCGCCGACACCCCGGGGGGCGAAGGCAACGCAGCGGATAGGCCACCGCTTTTCTGGCAGGTCAGTTTCTCTGCTGGTCCGGAATTCCGCTCGTCGTGGACGACGCGCTGATGCCAATGCGGCACATCCTGCACCGGTGCCCTGACCGGCGGACGCGGGCTTGATGCACGTCAAGGTGGCCACGGCGCTGTTTGCGGCAAACTTGCCCGGCGGGCATCAGGCGATCAGCGGAGCGGGGGGACGGGGAGCATATGACCAGACAGGCGACCCTTCATTCCGTCCGCCGCAGCGGCGCTGCCCGCATGGTCGTGCTCGTGCTTGCGCTGGTGTTTGTCGGCTCGTCCGTCTTGGCGCAGGGGGCGACGGAGGGTCATTCCGACCGTCCTGCCGCCGACCGGGGGACCACAATCACCGCCGACATCCAGATGGTCGATGCTTTCCTGACCGTGTTCACGGGCGGCGCTACCGGCTTGCCGGGGATGAGCGAAGTGCAGCAGGCGCGGATCGCGTCGGCCTTGCTCGAGGGGAACGTGGCCGAGGCCGCGCGTCATGCCCGCGACTATCTGAGCGCGCAGGCGATCACCCGCTTTGCAGGGTCCAGCGCGGCGGCCTTCCTGTCCGCCGTCGAATTGGGCCAAACGCTGGGCCGGGCAACGCATGAATGGATGGGCGAGGCCCGATTGCAGGCTGAATTTTCCCGGCTGGGCGGGCTGACCGGACTGGCCGCATGGCCGCGAAGCTATCGCGAAGCGTTGGAGGAGGAGTTTCTGGGGCCGGTGCTGGATACCCGCGTCCGCCCGGTGGCGCTGTGGTTGCGCGATCTCGATGGCGGGGCCGACGCGCCGATGTCCGTGACCTTTTATGAAAACCGCGCCTATCACCTGATGGTGGCGATGCGCGATCTTGAACTGGGGTATCGCCGCTTTGGCCTTGAAGGCGCAAACCGCACGCCCCAGGCGTTGGCGGCGGCGCTGGACGCCGAACTGGCGCAGGCTGCCGCCGAAGCCTTGGGCCGGCGCGAGGCGCTGGTTTGGATGAACGAGGTCATGCGCGCCGAATTCGCGCGCCGCGAGGCCGAACGCGAGACCACCGCCGCACGATCGGCAGCGCAGGACGCAGACGATCCTGATGCGCGCAAGGCCGCCACCGCCGTCCTGCGCGCGCAAGAGGCCGCGCTCGCCGCCGCAATCCAGGCCGAAGCGGCTGCGCGCACCGCGCTGGAGGTTGCTTTCGCGGCCCAGTCAGGCGCCACGATGTTGCCCCCGCTGCCCGATCCACGCTCCGGCATCGTGTCGGTTGATCTGATCCGCACCGAGGTGCTGGGCCCGGACATGACCGCCTTTCACCTGCGCATCGCCAATACCGGTCCCGCCCCGATCCCGGCGTTTCGCGCCGATCTGTCGGCACAGCGTCTGCCGCCCGGGAGCGGGGTCGCCTGGGGCAGCGAAGCGCCGCTTCCGGCGCTGGGACCGGGGCAGGTTCTGGAGATGTCGGTAGTCGGGACCGGCGACATTGGCGCGGTGATCCTGCACCTGGCGGCGATGGGCGAAACCGTGGCAACCCGGGTCTTTCCGGTCGCCCACAGCGTCGGCATGCCGCCGCCCGCAACCCAGGCCCTGCCGGGCCCCGCCGCAGGGTTGATCGCCCTGCCCGCCGAATTCCGGGGCGACAGCCTTTCCCGCACCACCCTGAGTGCCGACGGGCTGAGCCTGACGGGCGAGATGCGCTGCAGCGATCAACTCACCATCGACCCGTCCGGCGGCTGGACCCTTTCCAGCCAGTGTTCCGGCATGGTGCCGGTCATCGGCGCGACCGATCCGGCGACCGGCCGGATCACATCGCTGGCGCATTATCCGGTTCCATCGGTCACGAATGCCCATTCCGGGACCGTGCAGGTCGTGGAGGGTCAGGTCGAGCCCGCGCGCCTCGGCGCCTCGCTGCGCGAAATGCTCCTGTCACTGCTCCCGCCTGACAATGGAGGGTTTGACATCACCGTGGCAGCCACGCCGGACCATCTGGTCTTGACCGGCAGGGCGGTCGTTGCGTCGGACCCCTCCGGAGGCCTCCAGATGCAGAGCATTTCGCAAAGCACCACGGACCTGCGGCGTCAGCGTTGATCCTGCCGGACATCGGTCGCCCGCCATCGTGAGATGCCGTGGATGAAGTTGCGAGACAAAGATGCCCCGCCGAATGAGCCGCCGGGCAACGACCCGACGAAAGGCGCAGGCCGCGCGCTGGCCTTGCCTTTCAGGCCGCAGCGGACTGATTCCCCAGCGAAACCGGGTAACAGACCAACCGCCCGCAATCCGGTCAGACCAGCAGGGCCGCCTGTCCCACCCGCACCGGGTCGCCACTGGTCAGAGCGACCAGGAGGTTGCGCACCTCCGTACTGCCGATCCGGGGGTCGTTGAAGGCGTTGCTGGTTGTCGCCTGGGTGACGGTCATGCGCTCGGAGGGATCGGTCTTCATCAACTGATTGATCAGGTTGTCCACTTCCGGGAAGCCCGTCGTCACGTGCAGCGCATCGGGATGCGTGCCGATGGGGTCGATCCCTTTCCCGTAGAATTCCCTCAATGCCTTTTCGTCTTCGAACACGAACTGGTTCTTGCCACCCGGAACCATGGTCGATTCAAAGAAGGCGTTGAAGATGGAGACCCCCAGTGCAAAGGCGTCATAGGCTTGCGGATCGATCTGGGCGCCGTCGAATTGCGTTTCGAGCTGGACTGACTCGAGGTCGTCCGTCACCTTGTTGACAACGCTCTGATTGAGCGAGAAGTCCTGCGGAACCTGGCCGCCCACCAGCATTTCCGAAGCGAACAGCAGGGACAGTTGCCCCAGCGCGGTTTGTGAGAGTTCCTTGACCGGAACCAGGGACTTGTCCGATCTTTCCTTGCCGACCAGAACCTCGGGCGACTGCCAGTAGGGCGCGTCAATCGGTGCAAACACCTTGCGTTCGCCCACGCGGGCCTCGGTGCCGGTGCCGAAATCGGCCACCTTGCCATTGCCGCCAGTGCCGATGAACACGTTCATCGGTTTGAAATCGATATGCGACAGACCGTTCGAATGCATGTGCGAGAGGCCGTTGGCCATGTCGAGGGCAATCGTAAGCGAGGCCAGCATTCCCTGTTGCGGCGTGATGACGCCCTGTTTGACCATGTCCTTGATGTTGTCCATCAGCTTCATGGCATCGCCGTGCGGGGCGATTTCGGTGATGATCGCCATCGTTCCGTCGCCGACGCGCGCCAGACCCATGCCTTTCAGGACGTTCGGATCGCCAGTGCCATTGGCCTTCTGCTGGACGTCGTTTTCCTTGATCGCCATCTCCAGCGCGGCGGCACCCCGATCGTTCAGGCCGGGTTTCATGAATTTCACCGCGACCGGATCCCCTCCGTTGCGCGGAACGAATTCATAGACCTTTCCAAACGCCCCTTCGCCCAGGACATTGCCACGGTCATAGGGCTGGTTGCCGATCATCAGCGTGTCGGACCCGCCGAGCAGGTCCGGGATGACGAATTCG
>CALEZJ010000467.1 GCA_937927885.1 uncultured Paracoccaceae bacterium
GTCCTGGCCGTCGTCCAGAACCGCCTGCCGCAGGATCGGTTGCAGCCGGTCCAGCGTGTCGCGCCCCAGCACAACGAACCGCCATGGCTCCAGCTTGCCATGGTCGGGGGCGCGGGCGGCCAGGGTCAGCAGGCGCAGGATCTCGGCCCGGTCGGGGCCGGGCGCGCGCAGCAGCTTTGGCGGATGCGACCGGCGGGTAGCGAGGAATTCCAGCGCGGAATCGATGCGATGTTCCATCGGGGTCTCCTTTTGCCGCGGTTGTCTCAAAGCCTGTGCCGGGCTGCAAGCACCCTTGCGCAACCGTGTTCGACGGGGCTAGCTGACCCGATGAGCCAACCCGATTTCAGCCACCTTGCCCAGCCGGGCGCGACCTTCGCCCTGCGCGTCACGCCGCGCGCCCGCCGCAATGCGATCAGTGTCGAGGACGGGGTGATCCGCGCGCAGGTGACAGCGGTCCCCGAAGACGGCAAGGCCAATGTTGCGGTGGCCCGGCTGCTGGCCGACAGCCTTGGCGTTGCCCGGACGCGGCTGGTCTTGATCCGGGGGGCGACCTCGCGCGACAAGGTGTTCCGGCTGGATTAATCCTGCTGCTCGATCCGGTAATTGCCTTCGGGCAGGTTCAGCGCCAGTCGCAATTCGGCCAGTTGCTGCAAGGTGAATGTGATCCGTGCCACCTCGTCGCCATCGGGACTCATTTGTTCGACCACCACCCGGTCGTCGAAGGTCAGGATCACGATATCCTCATTCAGCGGCCGGGTGTTCGGTTCGGTCTCGTCGATCAGGGTGATGACGGTGGCGTCGAAATCATGCTCGATCGTGAACATCGGATTCTCCTTCTTGCCCGCCGACATTCGCGTGATCCTGCGGCCGGGGCAAGCGGCAGGGTTTGCGCGCCCGCCGGGGGCAGGATAAAGTCCCGCCAAAGCGCGGAGAAACCGCGTCGATGCAAGGGCATGGGGCAAGGGCGGTGTGGACCATGGGAAAGGTGCGACGGGCCTGGGCGGCGCTGATCTGTTGCGGGACGCTGGCGCTGACGGCCTGTGCGCCGGTCTCGACGACCGAGATCGGCAATGCGCCACCGCCCGGTCCCGGCGCCGGCCTGCCGCCGCCCGCGCCCGAACTGCTGAACGACGGCTCGCCTGAATCGGCCGCGCGCATGTTCGTCTCGGTGATGCGGCGGATGGAACCCGCGATCGAGCGGGAATGCATGCAACGCCGGACGCAGCCGATCAATTGCGATTTCCAGTTCGTCGTGGATGACCGGCCGGGGATGGAACCCAACGCCTTCCAGACCATCGACGACCATGGCCGCCCGATCATCGGCTTTACCCTGTCGTTGATCGCCGCCACGCGGAACGGGGATGAGATCGCCTTCGTGGTCGGCCATGAGGCCAGCCACCACATCCTGAACCATCTGGACCGCAAGGCCGGGGCCGCCAGCGCCGCCGCCGTGATCCTGGGCAGCATCGCCTCGGTCTATGGCGGCAATCAGGAGGCTGTCGAGACGGCGCAGCGTATCGGGGCCTCGGTCGGCTCGCGCTACTACTCGAAGGAATGGGAGTTGCAGGCCGACTATTTGGGTTCGATCATCTCGCTGAATGCGGGCTTCGACCCGGTGCGCGGCTCTCTGTTCTTCGAGCGGATCCCGGATCCGGGTGAGCATATTCTGGGTACCCACCCGTCGCGCGCCGCGCGGCTGGCGCAGGTGCGGATGGCGGTTGGCGATGTGCAGAGCGGACGGGCGCGATGACAAGTATCTGCCGGTTGCCTGCATGCATGTGGCGTTTTGCCAACCTGTCTATAAGAACAGGGTGATTCGGGATTGCACCCTGAGCGGGTGATCCGTGCAGGCTCTTAGAAAATGTCTGGAAGCGATTGAACCGCCTGACGAAAGCCTAATGGATGTGCCTTGGTTCTGATCATGTGCGGTGATTGTCGCGGAAAAAGGTTAGGTGTTCTGCTATCCTTTGCCGAAATCTGCGTTGTTGTAGAAAAACACCATAGGACCGCGCCGGACGGTCGGTGATGCTTATCGCAAGGTGAAAATTTCAGTAAAAATTGCGTTATTTTGCAATGAACTACCTTTGTTCCGTAATTGTTCCTTCGGTGGCGTGGAGAAAATGGTATTATTAGGCAAAAAAACGCTGGCACGGCGGCGGATTTCTGCTTTAGTCACATTAACCACGTACATATACAGTCACGTGTGTTGCCATATCACCTGCGGCAGCATGAGGCTGTCGGGAGTTGGAGAGACGCCGGAATGATCGGGGTTGTCGTTTGGAGCAATGCAGTCCGTTGCAAAGCCGTGATCTGGTGTGAGGATCACGCTGCGCTGGCCTATCTCCAGGGGCAGGAGAATGTGGAAACCCCCGATTTCTGGCCGGAACCGGGTGATTTGCTGGAATTCGAGACCGAGATCGCGGGAAATCTGCGCCACGCGCGCCGGGTTTCGCTGCTGTCCGAACAGGGCGCAAGCAAACTGCCTGATCTGCTGAAGGACAGGGCGCCGGCACCGCAACCCAGCCTGAAGCTGGTCTCGGACAATGTGGCTGAGGGGAAGGAAACCAGCAACCGCGCCGCCGCACCGATCAGGATCGGCGCGGCGCGCTGATTTCGTCGCCTGCCCGGTCAGACGCCGCGCGACAGCGCCGCGACCCCCGTCCGCGCCAGATCGACCATCCCCAGAGGGCGCATCAGATCGGCAAAGGCATCCAGCTTCGCGGGTGTGCCGACCAACTCGAAGACAAAGCTTTCCAGCGTCGAATCGACGACATTGGCGCGAAAGATATCGCCGATGCGCAGCGCCTCGACCCGCTTGTCGCCCTGGCCGCGCACCTTGAACAGGCCCAGTTCCCGTTCGACCGTCGGGCCTTCGGCCGTCAGGTCATGCACCTCGTGCACGGGAACGATCCGGCCAAGCTGGGCCTTGATCTGGACGATCACCGCCGGCGTACCGCGCGTGACCAGCGTGATCCGCGACCGGTGGCCGGTATGATCCACCTCGGCCACGGTCAGGCTGTCGATATTGTAGCCGCGGCCGGAAAACAGCCCGATCACCCGCGCCAGCACGCCCGGTTCGTTCTCGACCAGAACCGCCAGCGTGTGCGTTTCCTCGATCTGGGCGTTGGGGTCGCGCAGGTCATAGGCCGAATGGCTGGACGCGCCCTTCTGAATATTCAGTGCATTCATCGCTCTGCCCTATCTTCTGTGCAGAAATTTCCGAGGAATGGCCCCCGGCTTACGGATCAGACCAGAACGGCACCTTCCGCCTTGATCGCACCTTCGGTTTCGGCCTCGCCCAGCAGCATCTCGTTATGCGGCTTGCCCGAGGGGATCATCGGGAAGCAGTTCTCATGCTTCTCGACCAGCACATCCAGAATGAACGGGCCGTCATAGTCGATCATCTGCCGGATGGCGTCATCCAGATCCCGGGGATCGCTGACCTGCGCGCCCTTGCAGCCAAAGGCTTCGGCCAGTTTGACGAAATCGGGCAGGCTGTCCGACCAGCTTTGGCTGTAGCGTTCGCCATGCAGCAGTTGCTGCCATTGCCGCACCATGCCAAGCCGTTCGTTGTTCAGGATGAACTGCTTGACCGGCAGGCGGAACTGCACCGCCGTGCCCATTTCCTGCATGTTCATCAGCCAGCTTGCATCGCCCGCGACGTTGATCACCAGCGCGTCGGGATGCGCCATCTGCGCGCCGATGCTGGCCGGCAGACCATAGCCCATCGTGCCCAGCCCACCCGAGGTCATCCAGCGGTTCGGCTGATCGAAATGCAGGTATTGCGCCGCCCACATCTGATGCTGGCCGACGTCGGTCGCGATATAGCGATCATGGCCCTTGGTCAGCGCCTCAA
>CALEZJ010000468.1 GCA_937927885.1 uncultured Paracoccaceae bacterium
TGGCGGGGATCGGCTGCGGGTCGATCCTGCTGATGTCCAGCCTGTCGGCCCTGCGCGGGAATGGCGCCATCGGCGTCTATTCCCTGACCAAGGCCGCGCTGATCCAGTTGGCCCGAACGCTGGCGGTGGAATGGGGTCCGCAGAACGTGCGCGCCAATGCCATCGTGCCGGGACTGATCGAAACCCCCTTCGCCAGGGGGCTGATGAGCAATCCCGCCTTCATGCAGCGCCGCCTTCAGGCCACCCCCCGGCGCCGCGTCGGCCAGCCGCAGGAAATCGCCGCCACCGCCGCCTGGCTGGCCGGTCCGGGCGGCGGGTTTGTCACCGGACAGGCGATTGTGGTCGACGGCGGGACGATCATTTCCGACGGAAGCTGACGCGGTCTCGATAAGACGCTGTTCGCCTTTTCCCGAGAGAGCGTCAGCCGAGCCCTCACCACGCCGTCGCACCCCCGTCGATCCGGAAATCCGCGCCCGTGACAAAGCCGCTTTCCTCCGAGGCCAGATAGATCGCCAGATGGCCGATATCCTCGGTCTGGCCCAGCCGGTCGATCATCAGCTTGGCGCGGACGGCGCCCATCAGGGCCGGGTTGTCCAGATGCCGTTCGGTCTCCCCGGTGACGATGAACCCCGGTGCGATGGTGTTGGCGCGGATGCCATGGGGCCCGCCCTCCATCGCCAGTTGCCGCGTCATCGCCAGCACCGCCCCCTTGCCGGCCGTATGGGCCACCGCCGGCAGGCCGGCCAGCGCGCCATGCGCATTCGCGCTGGCAAAGTTGATCACCGACCCGCCCTCTGCCTTCATCAGCGGCCACAGCGCGCGCGTCACCAGAAACACGCTGTCCACCTCGGCGCGCAGCGTGCGTTGCCAGTCGGAATAGGTCAGGTCCTCGATCCAGCCCATGACCACCATCGCGGCGGCATTGACCAGCACATGCACCGGACCTTCCTCGGCGGCGCGCGCGGCCAGGGCGGCGACGGCGGATTCGTCGGTCAGGTCGGCGGCATGGGTCTGCATCCCTTCCAGCGTCGCCAGCGCCTCGGCGTTCAGATCGACCGCCAGCACCCGCGCACCCTCGGCGGCCATCATCTGCGCCACGCGCCGCCCGATGCCGCGCCCTGCCCCGGTCACCACCGCGAATTTTCCCGCCAGTCTCATCGATTTCTTGCCCCCTATGTTAGTTGGACGTATAGTCAATATTGTCGGAGAAATCAACAAGGAGAGTGCTCATGCGTATTGCTGTGGTCGGCGCGACCGGCAAGGCCGGAACCCAGGTCACCAAGGAACTGACCGCCCGGGGGCATCATGTCACCGGCATTGTGCGCAACCCCGACCGCATGCCGGTCGGCCCCCTCACCTCGGCAATCGGCACCGACAGCACCCGCGAATCGCTGGCCGCCGCGATCCGGGGCCACGATGTCGTGGTCACCTCGGTGCGCTTTGCCGATCTGGACCCCGATGTGGTGGTGCCCGCCGTGCTGGACAGCGGCGTGAAGCGCTATGTCGTGGTCGGCGGCGCGGGCAGCCTGATCGGACCGGACGGCGTGCTGGAATACGACAACCCCAATTTCCCGCCGCCCGCCCGCCCCAATTCGGTGCGCGGCGGCTATCTGCTGGAACTGCTGCAACAGACAAAGGGCCTCGACTGGACCTATATCTCGCCCTCGCGGATGTTCGTGCATGGCGAACGCACCGGCAAGTTCCGCTATGGCAAGGACCACCTGCTGGTGAACGCCGAAGGTGACAGCAGGATCAGCTTCGAGGATTTCGCGATTGCCGTGGCCGACGAGCTGGAGCAGCCGAAATACATCGGCCAGCGCATCACCATCGGCTATTGAGCGCCCGGCGGGAAAAGGAAACGGGGGGCCGCTGGGCCCCCCGTTCGTCTTTGTTCAGGATTGTTCACTGACGCGGGGCGCCCGACCACAACAGCTCATCCACGCCAACGCGTGCCAGCCCCTCGACCTGCTGCTGCCAGGCATCGACATGGAACGTGGTGTCCAGCCCGCCATAGGGGCGCGACATCAGATAATCCGGGGGCAGACGGGTGTTTTCCACGTCGATGCGGCGCACTTCGTCGGGGTTGGCGTTGGCCCATTCATGCGCCAGTTGCATCGCCTCGATGAACCGGGTCACCACATCGGCATTGGCATCGGCCCATTGCCGGTTGACGGCAAAGAACACGGCCGGGGTGTCCAGGATCACCTGCTCGCGGTAACCGGGAACCTCGCGCAGGCCACCCGCCATGCCAAAGTCAAAGAACAGCCCGATCGGCACGCCCGCCGCAACCGTCCCGGCCTGAATTGCCTCGGTCACGCCGGGGAACGGCAGGTTGACCAGTTCGACATCGTCGCGGCTCATGCCCGCCGCTTCCAGCGCGTTGATCAGATACAGCCCCTGCGGGCTGACGATGCCGGGCAGGCCGATGGTCTGGCCCCTCAGATCGGCCATGCTCTGCACCGTGCTGTCGGCCTGCACCAGCAGGCCATAGGTCGGCAGGGCGCCATCGTTCTGACCGGGGAAGATCGCGGCGATGGGCGCGCCATTGGCCACGGCGGCGGCCAGCGGCGCATTGCCGGTCATGGCGATCTGGCTCTGCCCGGACAACAGCTCGGCAATCGCCCCATCGGGCGAGGTGCCGATATGCAGGTCCACGGCGATCCCGCGCTCGGCGAAATAGCCCTGTTCCTGGGCGATGATCAACCCCTGGAACTGGCCCACCGGCGAGCGGTTGATACGCAGCGTGGTGACGGATTGTGCCAGCGCACCCCCCGCCAAAGCCGTCAATGCGGCCGCAAGGGCCAGCGATTTCACAGACATTCCCAAGGTTCCTCCCTCTTGAGCAGGTGGATCATCCACCCATGATTTCGCGCATCACGCGATTGCGAGCCTCGACAAACCGCGGATCGGATTTGGTGGCGATCTGCTCGCGCACCCGCCCCAGCGGCACCTCGACCAGATCGACGACCTGCGCGGGGCGCCCGTTCAGCACCACCACGCGGTCCGACATGTAGATGGCTTCGTCGATGTCATGCGTCACCAGGATCACGCTGATCCCCAGCCGCCGTTGCAGGGCGATCACCAGATCCTCCAGAACCATGCGGGTCTGCGCGTCCAGCGACCCAAAGGGCTCGTCCATCAACAGGATATGCGCGTCATAGGCCAGCGCCCGCGCGATCGACACGCGCTGCTGCATGCCGCCCGACAATTCCCAGGGATACTTGCGCGCCGCGGCCTCCAGCCCGACATCAGCCAGGCATTTCAACGCCAGTTCCTCGCGCCTCGCCTTGGGCATGCCCTTGCCCTCCAGCGGAAAGGCCACGTTTTCCAGCGTGCGCATCCAGGGCATCAGCGAACCCCGGTAATCCTGAAACACCAGCCCGATTTCGGGCGCGGGGCCATTGACCACCTTGCCGCCGATGCTGACGCTGCCTGCCGTCAATCCCGTCAGGCCCGACAGGCTGCGCAAGAGCGTGGTCTTGCCGACGCCCGAAGGCCCGACGATCGCCAGGATCTCGCCCGGCCGCACATCCAGGTCGATCCCCTTCAGGATCTGGGAATAGCCGTAGGACTTCGACAGGTTGCGCACCTGCATCGGCGGGGCAGAGGGGATCGTGGTCATCGCGTTCATCTGTTCCTGTTGCCTTGTCACGACGCGGCCTTGCCCGGCTCGGGGGTCTGGAAATGCCAGTGCAGCGCCCAGCGTTCGAACCGCAGGAAAAGCGCGCTCATCAGATAGCCCAGAAGCCCGGTCAGCAGCGTGCCCCCCCAGGCCTCGGCCATGGCAAAGGCTTCCTTCTTCTCGCGGATGTAGAACCCCAGCCCCGCGCTGGCGCCGACGAATTCGCTGATCACCATCAAGACCAGCGACACGGCCAGCGCGATGCGCATTCCGGCCATGATCTGCGGCAGCGCCCCCATGAACAGGATGCGCCGGTTGCGCAGGCCAAAGGGAATGCGGAAGGCCTGCGCCATTTCCAGCATCTGCGGGTTCATGCCGCGCACACCGTCAATCGTGTTCAATAGGATCGGCCAGACGCAGGCAAAGACGATCAGGAACACCTTTGGCTGCGGCCCAACGCCCATCGCCACGATGATGATCGGCACGATGGCGGCGGGGGGAATGGCGCGCACAAAGTTCAGGAATGGCCCCGTGGCCTCGCGCAGCGCGTGACCCGCCGATGATCAGGCCAAGCCCGACACCGATCACCCCGGAAATCGCCAGCCCCACCAGCATGTTGATCAGACTGACGCGCAGATGGTTCAGCAACAGCCCACTGGACAGATCGCGGATCGTCACCGAGACGATGCGATTCAAGGGCGGGAAAAAGAACGAATTCGTGCCCAGCGAGGCGAACCACCAGACGGTCACCAGCCCCACCGGCAACCACCACATCCACAGGCCCCGCGCCAGAAGCTTCGCGCTCACAGGCCGCCCTCCCGGTGATGCCAGGCCAGCATCCGGCCCTCGACCCAGTCCCAAAGCTGCGACAGCGCAACCCCCATGATCCCGGCATAGAGCGTCAGGACAATGGCGACTGGCACCTCGTTATAGGTGCGCGCCAGGTTGATCTGGGCGCCGATCCCCGGCACCTGCATCAGGATCTCCGCGCCGACGGCCACCAGGATCGAGATGCTCAGCGACAGTTTGACCCCGGTGGCGATATAGGGCAGCGCCGCAGGCAGCACGACGCGCCGATAGCGCATCAGCGCCGGGATGCGAAAGCTGTTGACCGTGTCCAGGATCGTCGGCTCCAGCCGCCGCGCGCCATAGATGGTCTGGATCACGACAGGGAAAAAGCAGGCAATCGCGATCAGCATGATCTTCGAGGTATGGCTGGTGCCGAAGACCAGGACAAAGACCGGGACCAGCGCGATGGCCGGAAAGGCGCGGCCGAAATCCAGCACGATGCGGGTCGACAGTTCGACCTTCGGAAAGATGCCGATCAGCAGGCCGACCGGGATTCCCAGCGCCGCCGCAATCGCCACGCCAACCAGCGAATCGCGCAGCGTGTACCACAGTGTCGGCCACAGTTCCGGCCGTCCGAACAGAACGCCCGCCGCCTCCAGCACCGCCAGCGGCGAGGGGATGATGTCGCGGTTGAACAGCGACAGCGCGTCGCCGACCGCCCAGAGGACCAGAACCCCCAGAAACACCCCGACCTGCCGTATCACGATGAATCCCCGCACGAGTCTGACTTCCTAGTTGGTCGCTCAACCAAGTTATAGCAGAGATACTCGTCAGGCAAGTGGCTTGTTGGGGCAGCTCGGGGCTTTCGATTTGGCCCCGCCCCTCCTTTCCTTTGCCCGTGACCATTGCGCGGCGCGGCTGGGGGCGTCTCGGGAACGCTCCAGCGGGGCTGACACTCTCTCTGTCTGCCCTTCCCCCTCTCATCTGTCCTTAAATATCCTCGGGGGGTGAATTTGGCGCAGCCAAAGAG
>CALEZJ010000469.1 GCA_937927885.1 uncultured Paracoccaceae bacterium
GTGATCCTCGCAGGCGCGGGCCACGCGGCGCAAGCGCTTCTTTCCGCCGTCTTCCATCGTGTTGACATCATAGGTGACCAGAACCAGCATATCAGCTCCAGAACCAGGGCGGGTAGGCGTCGATGTCGCCGCGCAGATGGCGGGCCAGCATCTGCGCTTGGAGATAGGGCACCAGACCGAGGGGCGCCTTTTCGGCAAGGAATGGGTGCAGGCGTTCCTCTTTCTTGCGCTCTTGCCAGGCGGTCAGCACCAGTTTGCGGGCATCATCGGCCAGAAGAACTGCGCCGCCGTCCATCCGGCGAAAATCGGTCGCGCGCAACTGGCGGCGATTGACCAGCGACAAGGCAAGGCGGTCGGCGAGTGGGGCGCGCAGTTCCTCCATAAGGTCGAGCGCCAGACTGGGGCGGCCGGGGCGGTCACGGTGCAGGAAACCAACCGCAGGATCGAGGCCGACGGACTCGCAGGCGGATCGGCAATCATGGGTCAGGAGGGTGTAGAGGAACGACAACAGCGCGTTGATGGGGTCAAGCGGCGGGCGGCGCGAGCGACGCGTCCAGCGCAACTCGGGATCGGGCGAGCGGATAAGATGGTCGAAGACGGCGAAATAGAGGTTGGCGGCCTCGCCTTCGGAGCCGCGCAGGGCGTCGGCACCCTGATCCGACAACTGCACCCGGCGCAGGACCGCCGCCATCCGGTCGCTGGCGGACTCGAGCGCCTCGCAGGCGGGAGCCGCGAGTTCGGAGCGGTAATCGCGCAAGGACCGGCGGATCACAGCGCGCTGGTTGGCGATCTTGCCGATGACGAGTGAACGTATGATGTCCTCGCCCTCCTCTGCGACCCGATACTGCGCGCGACGCAACAGGACATTGCCCGAGACCGGGCCCTCGATGCGAGCCTGAAAGCGACCGGCGCGATCAAGCAATGCCAAGGTGATGCCGCGCTCTGCGCAAGTGCCTATAAGAGCGGGAGAAAGCAGGATAGGTCCAAAGGCTACCACCGAGGCCAGCATGTGCAAGGGCACGCGGGCGCGCTCAGCGCCCTCGAGCTCGGCCACCAGGTTCTCGCCGTCCTTTTTCAGCGCGGTGCCTTCCGTGGTGACATAAAGGGTGTTGAGTAGTTTCTTCATGCGCTCAGTGCCTTTTCCAGCATCCAGTCGCGCCAACGCCGCACGGGGCGGGCGACGGTGTCAGGGCGGCAAATGTCCAGCAGGGAACAGGCGCGGCAGCGAGTGCGGTGCGGTGTCGGCGGCGGGGTCAGATGGCTGGCGAGCACGGCGGCGAATTCGGCGACGGTGGTTTCGGTCAGCGCCCGGAGGGTTATGTCAAAGGGGACCACCACCCGCCGCCGGGTCTGGGCGTAGAACAGAGCGCCCTCGGGCACCGGCTGGAGGGTCATCTCCTCGAGACAGAGCGCCTGGGCGCAAAGCTGCACTTCGTCGGCGCGGTGCAGTTTGGGTTTTCCGCGCTTGTATTCGACGGGATAGGGGGTCTCGCCCTGGAACTCGACCAGATCGGCCACCCCGCTTAGGTTCAGCCGCGCCGAGGCCAGTGGCAGCGCCATGACCCGCCGCACTCCACGCCCGCGCCGACTGCCGCCCTTGTCGGCCACTGCGTGCAGCACATCCCCGTCGGCGGTAAAGCGGTTCTCGGCCCAGACCCGTTCCAGATGGATCAGCGCTGCCTGCCGCAGGCAATAGACCGCGTGTTGCAGCGCCGAGAGGGCGATGGGGTCGGGGTCCACCGCCTAGAGTAACTCCATCACCTCGACCCCGCCCGGCAGACCCTCGCGGTTGATAGTCACGCTGTAGTCGCCGAACCGTCGGGCCGGGGCGAGGTTGCCCAGCCCCTTGTCGTCAAGGGCGCGCACCTCGCCATCGACCATCCGCCCGATCCGCACCCGGTCGAACAGAATATGCGCCGGGGCGTTCCCAAGTGCGTTTTCGTGGCGAAAGACGATCAGCTTGCGGGTCGTCATCTCGCCCCGGGCGGCCGAGCGGTCGTGCTCGAACATATTGGCAAGGGCCTCGAACAGCAGCGCCAGATCGGCCTCGGAGAACCCGGTGCGCTCGGCGAACTTGGCCGAGACAAAGCCATGCGCGACGTAAAGCCCATAAGGCACGATATGCTTGCGCCCCATGGTGCGGTTGTCAGTGCGTTGGTCGCCGTCTTCGCCCTCGGCGCGTTTCTTTTGTTCGGCCTCGTTGGTCGCGGCCATCCGGGTTATCGAGATTTCCACCGGCAGCACGGGTTCGACCGAACTCGCAAACGTCATCTGCACCGGGCCCTTGACTTGCCCGCAATTAACCCCAGTTGACATAACGGCGCCGAAGGTGCGCACGTCGAAGAAATTCGCGCACATCCAGTTGCGCAACGCGATCGCCTCGGCCTCATCCTTCGGGTTCAGTTTGGCTTCCTTCTTCCCGCCGCTGTCCCCGCGCAGGGCGACATAGGCCTGACGGTGTTTCTCGTTCAGGATAGCGCCTTCCTGGACGTAGATATGGTGGCCCGCCTCGCCGGTCCGCGCCAGATCGACATAGTTGCGGATCTTGCGCTTGAGGCTGACATCGGTGACCAGCCCATGGTTGGTCTCAGGGTCTAGGCGGGGCAGGTTGCCGGCATCAGGGTCGCCATTGGGGTTGCCATTGGTGACGTCGAAGATCAGCACGAAATCGTGGCGGCGGGAAAGGATAGTCATTCGGTCACCTCGTGTGTCTTGTCGCCATGCTTGCGGAAGAAGTCGCTGCGCTGGTGGTAGTAGCCCAACCCGAACAGCGCCTGTTCGGCGGCGCCAAGCGAGGCGGGGATCGGATCGTTGCCAGGGTCCATCAGATCGGTGATAGAGGTCAGCAGCTTTTCCAGGTTGACTGCCCGCCCGGGCGATTGCTTGCGCAGCTTGGAAAAATGGTTCTGCGAGCCCGCATCGAGCGTACGGTAAACCTTCTGAGGCGTTGCCGAAGCGGCGCCATAGAACTTGTCCTTGATGGTGGCATTCACATTGCCGCCCAGGGCCGCGCGTTGCACCTCCTCATAGACGGCAAACAATCGCCCCAGCATGTAACCTTTATTGGTATTGGCGGGATCGAGCGCCACGGGGGCCTCCTCTGATTGGAAATTGCGGATCAGCACGGATTTCAGGATCGCCGCGCGCAGTGCATTCACCTCGCCATCGGCGCGAATGCGCATCAGCGCGGTGGAGAGCAGCGTCAGTGGATAGGGGGCGCCGGTCAGGATTGCGCGCATCCATTCCCCGGCGATCAAGGGTGGCACATTCTCGCGCTTTCCTTGCACGGCCAGTTCGACCAGATAGCGCCACAGCGGCGGCCAAGGGTCACGCGGCGGTGGTTGCAGAGCAGTATCGGCCAGATAGCGCTGGTAGTTTGCGGTCAGCGTCCCGAAATCGCTGCTCCACCAGAACCGCACCGACAGCCGCGCGGCATTGGGGGCAAGGCCCAGAACATGGAACCGCACGCCCTCGGCCAATGCGGGTTCCACCTCGGCCAGACGGGCTCCGGTTCGGATCGAGTCCAGCTTTTCCTTGATCTTGCCGGTGTCGAGTCTTTCGTCGGAAGCCTGGTCAAAAAATGCCGCGAAGATGCTTTCAGCCGTTTCGGCCTGGGCGGCTGACGTATCCGCCCAGAACACGGTTGAGGCATCGCCGATTTGCACCCGATGGTTCCGGTTGGCCAGAAAGTGGTTCAGCGCGGTGGTATAGGCAAAGGCGGCGGCCTCGGACACCGGGGCGTTGTCGCCTTGTTCGTGGCCGTAGGAGGTGAAGGCGTCGAGGTTGAACGAAAACAGGCTGGCGCCCGAGGATTGCGCGCCCCAGACCCCTTTGATCGACGGGTGCAGCCGGGCCACCGGGCCCGGGATGCCGGTGACCAGACAGAGCTGCGGGTCCGAGGCCGCCTCGGCGCCGATCTGTCGCCAGAGCGCGCGGGCGGCGGGGCGGTCGTGCAGAAAGTCCCATTCGCCCGCCAGCCGGAAGACGATGTTCTGGTCGCGAACCTCGTCCTCCCAGACCGGCATGGTGAAATCCTCGGCCTGCCAGTGCTCCAGAAACAGACGAAGCGCCCGCAGGCCGGAATCCTCGGACTCCGCCAGCCACGCCAGGTGCTTCTCGCGGAACTTCGCGTGTTCCTCGGCGGTGCGTTTGCCTTTACCAGCGGTGACGCCCAGCACATAGGCGCTTTTGTCCCACAGGAAATTCGGCGCGATGCCGACCGTGCGCTTGACCGCCTGCGGGACCAGCAGCGGCTTCGGACTGCGCTTCTTGTCGGTTTCGCGCAGGTCCACCACCTCGGCCACCGACCCATCCGGGTTCAACACCGCGCAATAGCCGATCTTCTCGGTAGAAAACCCATAGGGCGGGGCGTCGGGCAGGCGGTCATAGGCGCGGGTCAGGGCGGCGAGCAGGCTCATCGGCGCACCTCGGGGCTGCCGGGTTGTGGCACCTCCATCACGCCGTCGCGCAGGCTGGTGGTGCGGTCGGCCACGACCAGGGCTGCGGCGGCGTTCAGCAGCACCGCGTCGCGATAGGCCCCCGGG
>CALEZJ010000470.1 GCA_937927885.1 uncultured Paracoccaceae bacterium
GCCATCGGCAATCCGAAGGGCGGAGCCAGCGGATCCTTGCCCCTCAGCAACCGCTCGACCAATCCCAGCGAGGACCCGAAATGCGCGTCCAGCGGCGGGCCCAGCACGAAACCGGGGTTGATCACCGTCAGGGCCATCCCGGTTTCGCGGGCAATGTCCCAGGCGGCGCGTTCGGCCATCAGCTTGGACTTGGTATAGGCGGTGGTCCCCTTCACGTCGGGATCGCACCAGTCCGTTTCGTCCTGCACCCGATCCTTGGCCGGGTCGATGATTGCGGCAATCGACGAGGTCAGCACCACCCGCGAAATCCCCGCCGCATGCGCCGCGCGCAGCACCCGTGTGGTGCCCGACACCGCCGGGCGGATCAGGTCCATCTCGTCTCGGGGCTGGGTCAGCGGAAAGGGCGACGCGGTATGGATCAGCGCGGAAGCCCCCTCCATCGCCTGCGCCCAGCCATCGTCAGACTCGAGGTCGGCAACCTGAAAGGTCAGCCGCTCCAGCGCCGCCGGATCGGCCAGATGGGGGCGCAGCGCAGCGCGCACCTCGCCTTCGCGGGCAGGGTCGCGCAGAGTGCCGCGCAGGGTCAGGCCGCGGTTCAGCGCCGCCAGCGCGATGTGCTTGGCGATAAAGCCGGAAATCCCGGTGAGAACGATCATGCCATGCCTCCTGCAACGGGCGATCTTGCCAGGATGCCGGAACAAGACGCGCTTTGACAGGTCCTGTCTATTCCAGCAGGCGGCGCGCGATGACCTGCGCCTGAATCTCGCCCGCGCCCTCGAAGATGTTCAGGATGCGCGCGTCGCACAGGATGCGGCTGATCTGGTATTCCAGCGCGAACCCGTTGCCGCCGTGGATCTGCAACGCGTTGTCGGCGGCGGCCCAGGCGACGCGGGCGCCCAGCAGTTTCGCCATCCCCGCCTCCAGATCGCAGCGCTTGTCGTGGTCTTTCTGCCAGGCGCTGAAATAGGTCAGTTGCCGCGCCACCATGATTTCCGCCGCCATCATCGCCAGCTTGTCGGCGACGCGGGGAAAGTCGATCAGCGCCTTGCCGAACTGCTTGCGGTCCTCGGCGTATTGCATGCCGACCTCCAGCGCGTTCTGCGCCACGCCGATGGCGCGCGCCGCGGTCTGGATGCGGGCGGATTCGAAGGTCTGCATCAACTGCTTGAAGCCCTGCCCCTCGACCCCGCCCAACAGGTTTTCCCCCTTCACGCGGAAATCGTCGAAATTGACCGTGTATTCCTTCATCCCGCGATAGCCCAGCACCTCGATTTCCCCGCCCGAGAGGCCGGGATCGACAAAGGGCTGCGCATCCGTGCCGGGGGTCTTTTCGGCAAGGAACATGGACAGGCCGCGATAATCGCTGGTGCCCTCGACGCTGCGGGCCAGAACCGTCATCACATGGGTGCGCGCGGCATGGGTGATCCAGGTCTTGTTGCCGGTAATCACCCACTCGTCGCCCTCCTTGCGCGCGCGGGTGCGCAAACTGCCAAGGTCCGAGCCCGTGTTGGGTTCCGTGAACACCGCCGTCGGCAGGATGTCCCCGCTGGCCAGACCCGGCAGCCATTTCGCCTTCTGCTCAGGGGTGCCGCCGCACAGGATCAGTTCGGCGGCAATCTCGGACCGCGTGCCCAAGGACCCCACACCGATATACCCGCGCGACAGTTCCTCGGACACCACCACCATCGACGCCTTGGACAGGCCCAGCCCCCCATGCTCCTCGGGGATCGTCAGGCCAAAGACTCCCATCTCGGCCAGCGCCTGAATGATCTCCATCGGGATCAATTCGTCCTTCAGGTGCCACTCATGCGCATGGGGGATCACCTGTTCGTCGGCAAAGCGGCGGAACTGGTCGCGGATCATCTCCAGTTCTTCGTCCAGCCCCGTCGCGCCAAAGGTGGCGCGACCGTGGTTCTCGCGCATCAGCACCACCAGACGGGCGCGGGCGGCGGGGCTGTTGCCCGCCAGCAAGGGCGAGGTGACCAACGGCGCCAGATCATTGGCCCCCAGACCCAGATCGGCAGGGCGCAGGATTTCGCCCTGGTTCATCGGAATGCCGCCCAGAATCTGCGCCAGATATTCGCCGGTGGCGATCTGCAACAGCAGCGACTCCATCTCGCCAAAGGTGCCCGCAGATTCCAGCCGCCCGGCCCAGGCCCCCATCTGGCGGATCGATTCGACATAGGTCGCCAGCCAGGCCAGCCCGTGCGCGGCGCGCTGGTTCTGGTCGATCAGCGCCGCCCTGACCTTGCCACCCTCGGACACCATGCCGCGCACCTCGTCCAGCGCGCGTGCCAGCAGCGCATCCAGCGGACCCTGCAGGGCCGAGACATGGGCGGCGAGGTCGGTCAGATGGGGGGCGGTTCGGGGCATGTGCTGTCCATCATGGGGCATGGTCGACTCCTGTCCTTGCTGGTGCAGCACTACCCTCTTTGCAGGTGCAGCGCAATATTGATGCGATACACCCGCGCCGTTCGCAGGATTATGTCGCAGAGGATTTTCTTGCTGCGGAGCTTTCCTTCACCCGTTAAGAACGCCGCGAAAGGAATCACCGATGGACATGATGATTGCGGGCCTGCCGCTGTGGGGGTTTCTGGCAGCGTGCAGCGTGATGCTGCTGGCGGGGTTCGTCAAGGGTGCCATCGGCTTTGCCATGCCGCTGATCCTGATCGCGGTCCTGCCGTCGTTCATGCCTGCGCAGGTGGCGCTGGCCGCGCTGATCCTGCCGGTGCTGACCACCAACATCCACCAATCCTTGCGCCAGGGGCTGGCGCCGGCCCTCGCATCCGGGCGCAAGTTCTGGCGGATCATCACCATGACCATGCTGGGCATCCTCATCACCGCGCCCTTCGTCGTGGTCCTGCCGCAGCAGGTGATGTTCCTGCTTCTGGGTTCGGCGGTGCTGGTCTTTGCCGGTCTGCAACTCAGCGGCTGGGCGCCCGAGATCGCGCCGCGCTGGCGCGGTCCGGTGGAATTGCTCAGCGGATTCATCGGCGGGCTTTACGGCGGGATTTCCGGGGTCTGGGGGCCGCCGTCGATCGTCTATCTTCTGGCGGTCAAGGTGCCAAAGACTGAAATGGTCCGGGTGATGAGCGTGATCTTCACCATGGGCGCCGTCGTGCTGACGCTGGCGCATCTGCGCTCGGGCGTGCTGAACGCCCAGACCGGCCTGCTGTCGGCGCTGATGCTGGTGCCGGCCTGGATCGGCATGGCGCTGGGCTACCGCGCGCATGACCGCATGGATCAGGCCCGGTTCAAACGCTGGACGCTGATCCTGCTGGCGCTGAGCGCGCTCAACCTGCTGCGGCGCGGGTTGCTGGGCTGAACGACAACAGACTGCCATCCCGGCACCGCGCCGCCAGTTCGGGCAGGTCCGCGGGCGGGCGCACGGTAAAGGCCATGGTGAACATGACCTCGCCATCCGCCTCGATGGTAAAGGCCCAGTCGCCCGGTTGCAGTTCGTTCGTGGTGTCGAACTGGAAAAAGGCCGAATCCGTGTTGCCCGCGGGCAGAAGGCTGGTCCAGCTTTGCGCGGTCGTGGCGGTGGGCGGCATCGGTGGATGGGTGACGGTATAGCGCACCAGCGCATCCCCCGCCCCGGTCAGACGAAACCGCACGCCAAAGCCCAGCCCCAGCACGGCGGGGGCCTCGTGACCGGTGGCGAACATCACCACCGGCTCGTCGGGAACGTGGATCCAGCCCGACATCGTGTCGGGCGCATCGCGGCGCGCGCCATCGGGCGGGGCGCAAAAGAGCCCCCCCACCAGATCGGCCACCCGTGGCGAAACCGCGCCCACCACCTGAGCCTGCGCCGCATGGCAAAGCCCCGCCACCAGGGCGAGGCCAGCCAGAGGGGCGCCAGCAGCGCGCATCAGCCGATCGCCGCCGCTTTCACGTCGGCATCGATATAGGGGACATACTTGGCGAAATTGGCCGAGAACATGCCGACCAGCTTGTGCGCCTGCGCGTCATAGGCGGCCGGATCGGCCCAGGTCCGGCGCGGGTCGAGCAGCGTGTCGTCCACCCCCTCGCAGGCCACCGGGACCTCGAAGCCAAAGTTCACATCCTTGCGGAAGGCGCCCCTGGACAGCGTGCCGTTCATCGCCGCCGTCAAGAGCGCGCGGGTCGCGCGGATCGGCATGCGCTTGCCGGTGCCAAAGGCGCCGCCGGTCCAGCCGGTGTTGACCAGCCAGCATTCCGACCCGAACTGCGCGATCTTCTCCTGCAACAGCTTGCCGTACACCTCGGGACGACGCGGCATGAAGGGCGCGCCAAAGCAGGTGCTGAACGTCGGTTCCGGTTCAACCACGCCACGCTCGGTGCCGGGGGTTTTCGAGGTGAAACCCGACAGGAAGTGATACATCGCCTGCGCCGGGGTCAGCCGCGCGATGGGCGGCAGCACGCCGTAGGCGTCGCAGGTCAGCAGGATCACGCTTTTCGGATGCCCGCCCAACCCGGTCTCGCTGGCATTCGAGATATAGTCCAGCGGATAGGCGCAGCGCATGTTCTCGGTCAGGCTGGAATCGGTGAAATCCAGTTCCAGCGTTTCGGGATCAAAGACCATGTTCTCGACGACCGTGGCGAATTTCGTCGTGGTCGCATAGATTTCCGGCTCGGCCTCGGCCGACAGGTTGATGGTCTTGGCATAGCACCCGCCTTCGAAATTGAAGATGCCGTTTTCCGACCAGCCATGTTCATCGTCACCGATCAGCGTGCGGCTGGGATCGGCCGAGAGCGTGGTCTTTCCGGTGCCGCTGAGGCCAAAGAATACCGCCGAATTGTCCGGGTTGCCGATTTCATGGTTCGCGCTGCAATGCATCGCCATCACGCCCTTGCCGGGCAGGATGTAGTTCAGCAGCGTGAACACGGCCTTCTTGTTCTCGCCGGCATATTCGGTGTTGCCGATCAGGATGAGCTTCTTGTCAAAGTTCAGCGCGATGACCGTCTCGGTGCGGCAACCGTGACGGGCGGGATCGGCCTTGAACGAGGGGACGTTGAGGATCGTCCATTCGGGGTTGAACGTGTCGAGTTCCGCGCGCGACGGGCGGCGCAGCAGGTGCCGGATGAACAGCCCGTGCCAGGCTAGTTCGGTCACCAGCCGCACATCCAGCCGGTGCGCCGCATCGGCGCCGCCAAAGAGATCCTGCACAAAGAAATCACGGCCCTGCATGTGCGCCAGCATGTCGGCGTGCAGGCGGTCGAAGGCCGCAGGATCCATCGGCTTGTTGTTGTCCCACCAGATCGTGTCCTCGACCGACGGGGTGCGCACGACGAACTTGTCCTTGGGCGAGCGACCGGTGAACTGGCCCGTCGAGACCAGAAACGCCCCGCCCTGACCCAGCGTACCCTCGCCGCGCGCGACGGCTTCCTGCACCAATTGGGGCTCGATGAGGTTGTAGGCGACCCGGCCCAGCCCGGTGATGCCCTGATCCTCGAGCCGTTTGAGGGGGTTGACGCGTCCTGCAGTCATGTGCTCGCTCCTTGGCCGTGCCGCCTGGCTTCGAATGGAAAAACCGCCCCGCCCCCTGCCTTGGGCCGACCGGCAACCGGCCTCCTCAGCCGTATTCGGCCTATATCATGTCGGTTTCGGGAAGGAACAGGAGACAATCCACCCTTTAGCGCCAACATTCCATTGTTATCGCAAACTGTCGCAGCCGATCGGAAAAACCTGTTCTCGTAAGGGAGTGATTCATCCTCTTGGTGGTAAATTCGTGCTTGACGGGCCACGAGGTTGACTATTCGGTTGATTCTTTCCACGGAAAACCTAAGATTGTTCTCAAAAAAACACCAATGAGCAGCACGCAAGGACAGGCATATGTCAAAGATCGCACTTGTCGATGACGACAGGAACATCCTGACGTCGGTTTCCATCTCGCTCGAGGCCGAAGGGTTCGAGGTCGAGACCTACAACGACGGCCAGTCGGCGCTGGACGCCTTCAACCGCAAGCTGCCGGACATGGCCGTGCTCGACATCAAGATGCCGCGCATGGACGGGATGGAACTGTTGCAGCGCCTGCGCCAGAAGACGCAGATGCCGGTGATCTTCCTGACCTCGAAGGACGATGAGATCGACGAGGTTCTGGGCCTGCGCATGGGGGCGGACGATTACGTCAAGAAACCCTTCTCGCAGCGCTTGCTGATCGAACGCATCCGTTCGCTTCTGCGCCGCCAGCAAGCCGTCGAAACGAACGAGGTCGGCACGACCGAGGACACCAAGGTCATGGTGCGCGGATCGCTGACCATGGACCCGCTGCGCCACGCGGTGACCTGGAAGGGCAAGGAAGTGACCCTGACCGTCACCGAATTCCTGTTGTTGCAGGCCCTCGCCCAGCGCCCCGGCTTTGTCAAAAGCCGCGACCAGTTGATGGACGTTGCCTATGACGATCAGGTCTATGTCGACGACCGCACCATCGACAGCCATATCAAGCGCCTGCGCAAGAAGATGCGGTCGGTCGACGATGACTTTTCTTCCATCGAAACCCTCTACGGGATCGGCTACAAGTACAACGAAGCCTGACAACAGGCCCTGAGCGTCAACGGCGGTGGCGGCATTGGCGAATACGCAAACCGGGGCGACCGGCAGCGAAGTGGTGCTGGGTGACGATTGGGTGCGCCCGCAGACCTCGGTCGATACCGAGGTGCGCATCCACCGCGCGCGGCGCGGGGTGTGGTCGATCTTCCATTCCCCGCTGGCGCGCAAGATCATCCTGTTCAACATGCTTGCCCTGGTGCTGCTGGTCGCGGGCGTGCTGTTCACCAACCCGTTCCGCGACTCGCTGACCCGGCAGCGCGAAACCGCCCTGATCGCGCAGGTCGAGGGATTGGCCGATGTGCTGGGGGCGCTGACCAGCCTTGCCCCCGGCGCGCAGGTCTTTGCCGATGCGCCGGCGCGGGCGGCACGGTCGCAGGCACTGCAGGCGCTGACCCTGAACGCCGAAACCGAGGTGCTGCTGCTCGATGCCGCGGGCGCGATCGAGGTCGCCCGCCGCGGCGCGGACGCGCGGATTTCCGCCCCGCTCGACACGCTCGACCGCGAGGGGCAGCGCACACTGATCTCGGACCTGCTGGACACGCTCTGGACGACCTTGGCGCGGATCATCCCGGGCGACCGCTCGCCGCAGCCCGAACCCGGGGTGCTTCTGGCCGAATTGCACGCCGCCGCGATGGCCGGGCGCTCGCAAAGCCGGTTGCTGCGGCTTGACGACCAGTTCCGCCTGCTTGCCGTGGCTCCGGTGTTCGAGAACGGCAATCCGGTCGGCGCGGTGGTCATGCAGCAGATCCCGGGCGAACTGGAACGCCTGTTGCGCGGCGAGCGCGAGCAGGTCCTGCAGATGTTCCTTGTCGCGCTTCTGGTCTCCGTCGGGCTCAGCCTCGTGCTGGCCTCGACCATCGCCAACCCGCTGGCCGATCTGGCCACCGCCGCCGAACTGGGCCGCGACAAGAACGCCCGCCGCATGACCCCGGGCCGCGTGCGCATCCCCGATCTGGCCGGGCGCCCCGATGAAATCGGGCGACTGTCGGTCGCCATGCGCGGCATGGTCAGCGCGCTTTATGACCGCATCGACGCCAATGAACAATTCGCCGCCGATGTCGCGCATGAAATCAAGAACCCGCTGGCCAGCCTGCGCTCGGCGGTAGGCACGCTGCGGGTGGCAAAGCGCGAGGACCAGATCACCCGCCTTCTGGACGTGATCGAACACGATGTGCGCCGCCTGGACCGGCTGATTTCCGACACCTCGAACGCCTCGCGGCTGGACAGCGAACTGGTCAGGGAAGAGGAAGAAGCCTTCAACCTGTGCAAGACGCTGGACAACCTCAGCCAGCATCTGGCGCAGGAGGCGAATGCCAAGGGGGTCGAATTCATCACCGAACTCCCGCGCGAACCCATCGTCATCCAGGGGCTGGAGGCGCGGCTGGCGCAGGTTTTCGTCAACCTCATCACCAACGCGATTTCCTTTTGCCACGAAGGGGATGCAGTGCGTATCTGGGCGCGCAAGCGTGACAACCGCGTGCTGGTCGTGGTCGAGGACACCGGCCCCGGCATCCCCGAGGCCGCCCTGACCAAGGTGTTCAAGCGCTTCTATTCGGAACGCCCGCAGGACCAGTTCGGCAATCACTCGGGCCTCGGGCTGGCGATCTCGAAACAGATCGTCGAGGCGCATGGCGGGGTGATCTGGGCCGAGAACATCCGCCCCACCAACGCCGACCGCAATTCGCCGCCGCTGGGTGCGCGCTTTGTCGTCGGCTTGCCGCTGTGAGCGCGGCCAACATCCACGCATCGGCCGTCGCCTTCGGTCCCTCGCGCGGTGTGCTGATCCTCGGCGCCTCGGGCAGCGGCAAATCGCGACTCGCGCTGGCCCTGATCGCCGAAGGGGCGCAACTGGTCGCCGACGACCAGGTGTTCCTCGCCCGCAGCGATGATGCGCTCTTTGCCCGCGCGCCGCGTTCCATCGAGGGGCTGATCGAGGTGCGCGGCCTCGGCATCCTGCGCGTCGCTTTCCGCCGCCTTGCCCGCCTCGTGCTGGCCGTGGACATGGACGCCGAACCCGCGCGCCTGCCGCAGCCCCATTCCCGCCCGCTGGCCGGCGCTGCCCTGCCCTGCCTGCCCGGCCGCAACGACACCCCTTTCGCCGCCGCCCTCGCGCGCTATGTTTGCACCCAGCGCGAACCACACTGACGATGCAGGATCTCATGTCGCAACGGCTGGTCATGGTCACCGGGCCTTCGGGCGCCGGCAGAACCTCGGCGATCCGGGTGCTCGAGGATCTGGGATATGAGGCGATCGACAACCTGCCCATCTCGCTGATCCCGCGCCTCCTGGACGGCCCGCCCCTGCCCCGGCCCCTGGCGCTGGGGCTCGATGTGCGCAACCGCGACTTTTCCTCCGAGGCGCTGATCGAGATGGTCGATGCGCTTCACCGCCGCCCGATGGTGGCGTCGGAACTGCTCTATCTCGATTGCGACACCGACACGCTGGTGCGCCGCTTTTCCGAAACCCGCCGCCGCCACCCGCTCAGCCCCGATGCGGCGCCGCTGGCCGGGATCCTGCACGAACTGGAACTGCTGGGCCCGCTGCGCAACCGGGCCGATGTGCTGATCGACACGACCAACCTGACCCCACACACGCTGAAGGCCGAGATCGGCCGCTGGTTCGCCCCGCGTGACGGGCGGCCGATGGCGCTGTCGGTGCAGTCCTTTTCCTACAAGCGCGGCCTGCCGCGCGGGGTCGACATGGTGTTCGACTGCCGCTTTCTGATCAATCCGCACTGGGAACCCGCGCTGCGCGACCTCGACGGGCGCGATGCCTCCGTCGCCGCCCATGTCATGGCCGATCCGCGCTTTGCCGATTTCTTCACGCGGGTGCACGGGCTGATCGCCTCGCTGCTCGACGCCTTCGTCGACGAAGGGAAAAGCAGCCTGACCATTGCCTTCGGCTGCACCGGCGGCAAGCATCGCTCGGTGGCGATGGCGGAAAAACTCGCGGCAACGCTTGCGGAACAGGGCTGGCGAGTGGCAAAGAGGCACAGGGAACTGGAATTGCGCCAGGACCTGTCCGAGACGGGACAAGGGTAGACGGGTGATCGGTATCGTGATCGTCGCGCATGGGGGGCTGGCCCGCGAGTATCTCGCGGCGGTTGAACATGTTGTTGGCAAGCAGACCGGCATCCGCGCGATTTCCATCGAATACGACCACGACCGCGGCGCCAAACAGGCCGAGATCTGCGCCGCGGCCGATGCGGTCGACAGCGGCCAGGGCGTGGTGATGGTGGTCGACATGTTCGGCGGCTCGCCTTCGAACCTGTCCATCCCGGCCTGCGCGGGTCCGGATCGGCGCATCCTTTACGGCGCCAACCTGCCTTTGCTCATCAAACTGGCCAAATCGCGCCACCTCGGCGTTCCCGAGGCCTCCGCGCTCGCGCTGGATGCCGGGCGCAAATACATCGATTCCTACGAGATCAGCGGGGGTGGCGGGGTATGAGCGCCGAACGGGTCCTGAAAATTGTCAACGAAAAGGGCCTGCACGCCCGCGCCTCGGCAAAATTCGTCGAGGTGGTCGAGGCCCACAAGGCCGAGGCCGAGGTCGAAAAGGACGGGATGAGCGTCTCGGGCGATTCGATCATGGGCCTTTTGATGCTCGCCGCCTCGCGCGGGACCGAAATCACCGTGCGCACCTCGGGCCCCCAGGCCGAGGCCCTGGCCGATGCCCTGTCGCACCTGCTGGCCGACCGTTTCGGCGAGGCGATGTAACCCCCGTCAGGCCAGGATGCCGGGGTCCGCGCCCAGGTCCAGCCCCGGAAACACCACCCGTTCCAGATCCGCCCGCGCGGTCCCGCGGGGGCGTTCTAAGCGTGGACGAGCTGATCGC
>CALEZJ010000471.1 GCA_937927885.1 uncultured Paracoccaceae bacterium
ACATGGCGCTGGCCAACGGGCCAAAATTGCTGGTCGCGGACGAGCCCACCACCGCGCTCGACGTGACTATCCAGGCGCAGATCCTCGATCTTCTGGCCGGGCTCAAGCGATCCGAACGCATGGCGATGCTGTTCATCACCCATGACCTCGGGATCGTGCGGCGGGTGGCCGACCATGTCTGCGTGATGCAGAACGGGGTGATCGTCGAACGGGGCCCGACAGAGCAAG
Source organism: uncultured Paracoccaceae bacterium (assembly GCA_937927885.1). Classification (GTDB taxonomy): domain Bacteria; phylum Pseudomonadota; class Alphaproteobacteria; order Rhodobacterales; family Rhodobacteraceae; genus Pararhodobacter. Next base: position 229 of record CALEZJ010000471.1, read on the forward strand.
TCTTTGAAAACCCTCAGCACCCCTATACACGCAAACTTCTTGCCGCCGAGGCGACCGGCCTGCCGGATCCGGTTCAGCAGGACGCGCCCGAAGTGCTGCGCACCGAAGCGCTGCGGGTCTGGTTCCCGATCCAGCGCGGCTTCCTGCGCCGTACGGTCGGCCACATCAAGGCCGTGAACGAGGCCAGTGTCTCGCTCCGCGCGGGCGAGACGCTGGGGATCGTGGGGGAAAGCGGGTCGGGCAAGACCACGCTCGCACTGGCCGTGGCGCGGCTGGTTTCCTCGACGGGACGAATAAGCTTTCTGGGCACCGAGATCGGCGCCGACCGGCTGGGAGCCCCGCCGCGCAGCCTGCGCCGTGACATGCAGATCGTGTTTCAGGACCCGTTCGGCAGCCTCAGCCCCCGCATGACCATCGAGGAAATCGTCGCCGAGGGGCTCAGCGTGCATGGCGTTCCCAGCGGTGGCCCCCCGCGTGAGGCGGTGGCCGCCATTCTCGCCGAAGTGGGCCTCGACCCTGCGATGATGGATCGCTATCCGCACGAATTCTCGGGCGGACAGCGTCAACGGATTGCCATAGCGCGCGCGATGATCCTGCGGCCACGGCTGGTCATCCTCGACGAGCCGACCTCGGCCCTCGACATGACGGTTCAGGTGCAGATCGTCGACCTGCTGCGCGGATTGCAGCGCAAGTACGGCCTTGCCTATTTGTTCATCAGCCACGATCTGCGCGTCGTGCGGGCCATGGCGCATCAGGTCATCGTCATGAAGCTGGGTGATGTTCTGGAGAGCGGACCCGCCGCGGGGGTGTTCGACCAACCTCGGCATGACTACACGCGCGCGCTTCTGGCTGCCGCGTTCGACCGGCGCAGTCTGGGCAAGAGCCCGGAGGGCGCCGTGTGAAGATCCTCTTCATTCACCAGAACTTTCCCGGCCAGTTCCTTCATCTTGCCCCTGCCCTTGCGTCGCGTGGTCACCAGGTGGTGGCGCTGACCGATGAAACCAATCCGCGGCAGTCGACAATCACCACCTATCGCTATCGCAAACCCGACCCGCGCCCCGACCCGAGGGTTACCCGCCTTGGAACGACCTACACCGAAATGACCAACCGGGCATGGCGCGTTGCTCGCGCGGCACGCAGTCTGCGCGATGCGCACGGGTTTGTGCCGGATGTCGTTTTCGGACACGGCGGCTGGGGCGAGACCCTGTTCCTGCGCGAGATCTGGCCCGAGGCGCGCCACCTGCTTTATGCCGAGCTCTACTATGCGCCGCATGGCCTCGATGTGGGGTTCGATCCCGAATTCGGCACAAATGATCTGGACAAGGCGATCTCGGTCGTCGCCCGCCAGGGGCATCAGGCGCTGATGATGACGCAATGCGACGCCGCCCTTTCGCCAACCGAGTTCCAGGCCGAGACCTTCCCCGCCTGTTTTCGGGACAAGATCACCATCATTCATGACGGAATCGACACGCAGCGCCTCGTCCCGGATCCGACAGCGTCGCTCGAACTGCCCTCTGGTCTGAGGGTGCGCGCCGGGGACGAGATCGTGACCTTCATCAACCGCAACCTCGAACCCTATCGCGGATACCACATCTTCATGCGGGCCCTGCCCGAACTGATGCGACGGCGGCCGAATGCGCAGATCGTCATCATCGGCGGCGACGATGTAAGCTATGGAGCGCGTCCGGACGGCGGGAAGAGCTGGAAGGAGATCTTTCTGGACGAAGTCCGGGACCGGATCGATCCGGCACGGGTCCATTTCCTGGGCAAGGTTCCCTATGACACCTTCGTCACGCTCATGCAGTGCTCGCGGGTCCATTGCTATATGACGGTACCCTTCGTCCTGTCGTGGTCCCTGCTCGAGGCCATGAGCATCGGCGCGCTGATCGTCGCTTCGAAGACCGCGCCGGTCGAGGAGGTCATCACGGACGGGGTCAACGGACGGCTCGTCGATTTCTTCGACCACGCCGGACTGGCTGACACCCTGGCGGATTGCCTGGCGCGTCCCGAGGCCTTTCTTTCCCTGCGTCAGGCTGCCCGGGCCCATGTGCAGGAGAACCACGACCTTGCCACCATCTGCATGCCGCGCCTGATCGACTTCGTCGAGTCCAGGGAGCATCGGTAGAGTTCGCGGCAGCCCGACATCTGCATCCCGGTCAAGGGCTCATCCGGGGGCGAGGTCAGCGCACGACCAGATCGGCATGCAGGGCACCAGCTGCGTTGATCGTGTTCAGGATGTCGATCATGGCCCGCGGTCCTACCCCCAGCGCGTTCAGCCCGTCGACGACACTCGCCAATGTGGTACCTCCCGGAACCTCTGCCAGGCCGGTCCCGGTCTGAGGCTGGATCGAGACCTCGGTTCGCGGAACGACAACCGTCTCCCCGGGCGAGAACGGGTTTGGCTGAATGGCCTGGGGGGTTTCCTCGACGCGTAGCGTCAATCCACCCTGAGCTACGGCAACACGCGAGATCCGCACGTCCTCGCCCATCACGATCGTCCCCGAGCGTTGATCGATGACGACACGTGCGCGGGCACTGGGTGCGACCGCCAGGTTCTCGATGGCACTGATCGCATGGGCTGCCGATGACGCTCGTGTTGCCGGAATGTCGAGGACAACCGTGCCGGAATCCTGCATCACGGCCACCGCCCTGCCGAAATGCGCGTTGATGGCCTGTTCGATCCGCAATGCCGTGGTGAAATCGGCCTGGCGCAGGGCCAGCCTGATCCGGGGCAGCGACGCCAGGGCGAAATCCACCTCACGCTCGACATGGGCACCCCCCGGAATGCTGCCCGAAGTGGGAACCCCTTCGACCACCTCGGCCGCCTGTCCACGCGCCGCCACACCGCCCGCGATCACGGCACCCTGCGCCACGGCATACACCTCGCCGTCGGCGCCATTGAGCGGGGTCATCACCAATGTCCCGCCAAACAGGCTGGAGGCATCGCCAATGGCCGACACACTGACATCGATGCGTGACCCGGATCGTGCGAAGGGAGGAAGACTTGCCGTGACCAGAACTGCCGCGACATTGCGCGGGCGAAACTGCTCACCGGTGACATTCACGCCCAGCCGCTCGAGGATATTGGCCATGATGTCTTCGGTGAAGGGCGCGTTGCGAAGGCCATCCCCTGTCCCGTTCAGGCCAACGACGAGACCATAGCCAACCAGATCATTGCCGCGGACACCGTCAAATTCGACCAAATCCTTCAATCGGATCTGCGCAAGGCAAGGAGTGGCGAGGAGAAACAGAATCACGGCAAGCAGGCGCGACAGCATTACAGGTACTCCGTCAGGCTCAGCCGCGCGGTGCGCGCGGTGATCGCATAGATCATTTCCAGCCGCGTCTGGGTTTCCTTGAGCCGCGTTGCGGTCTCATAGGCATCGACCCCGACCAGTGTATCACGCGCCAGCGTCAGGGCATCGCGCTCGCCCAGCAGACGGGTGATCGCGGTATCGATGCGGGCCTCGCTGTTGCCCAGCGTTGCCCGAAGGGTCGTCAGGTGGCCTTCCGCATCAGACAGGGTCATCGCGGAATTCTGTGCGAGTGCCTGACGCTGCCCGGGCGACAGGTCCGGAATGGCCTCGGCGACCAGGGCTGCCTTGACGAGCCCCGCGAGCGTGCGGCGAATGGCAGGATCCAACGCATCTGGCAAAGCGTCAGGCAGTGTCGATCCGTCGATGACCACCGCTGCCCCGGCCGCCCCAAGGTAGAACCCGGTTTCAAAGAGCCCGCCGGAATCGAGGAAGGCCGCATCGACCACAGAGGCGACATCTTCGGCATCGAAGGCGGTGCCGGCGAACAGGGATCGACCGACCACCTGACCCCCAAGCGCCGCGACAGTATCCTCGAGCGCGCCGCGCGCCGCGCGGCCAGCGGACAGGACCGCAGCATCGTCTATCCCCGCAGTCGACGCGGCGAGCAATCGCGTCGACATGTCCGAGGCCGAATGCGTGATGCGCGCAAGAACATTCTGGCTGGCCTCGGCTAGGGTAAGCGCCTGGCGGGCCACATCAAGCGCGGTCGCGACCCTCTGGCTGCGGGCCTCCACGGCGGCAAGGGCGGACAGGTCTCCTGCCAGCCGTCGCGCCGGATTGCTCGCCTCGCCACTGCTCATTTCCAGGGTGAGGCGCGAGAGGTCATTGCGCAATTGGACACCGTGCCGCTGCAAGGCATGGGGAAGGGCCATGGACCCAAGGCTCAGCCAGGTCATGCGTCAGATCTCCAGCAGGCGGCGCAACATGGCATCCGCGGTTTCGATAATTCGCGCGTTGGCGGCATAGGCCTTTTCGATCAAAAGCAGACGCTGCATCTCGGCGTCCGAATCGACCCCCTGCGCGAGGAGTTGCTCCTCGAAGCCGGCCTTGCGGCCCTCGGCGATGGCCGCCATGTCCTCGCCCTGCTGGCGGAGCGTCGAATGGCGGGTCAACACCTCGGCCAGCGACTGGGCGAGCGAGCGCTCAGCCGCCCCGGGGACAGCGGCAACGCGCCGATCGAGGGCTGCGGACAAGGCATTGAGGCTGGCTGGATTCCCGACCGGTCCGGCAGACACGGCGCCCAAGCCGTCGCGCAGGCGCCAGAGCTGACCACCCTCGGCGGGGAGCACTGCAACATTCACGGCCAGCCGCCCAGCCAGCCCCGGTATCGCGCTTGCGAGGCTGCCTGCATCGGTGAAGAGCCCAGCTGACCCGGGTGCGAGGGTACTGTCGGTGGCAGGATCGGCGAACCGTTCGATCAGATCCGCAGCGAAGGCATCGAGGTCTGCCTGCACCTGTGGCGCCTCGACATCGCGAATCCGGAAACTGGCGGCAAGACGCCCGCCATCGAGCGGCCCTGCCGGGCCGGTGTCCAGGGTTCGCCCCCGCAGCGTCAAACCGGACAATCCGGCACCCGTTGTCATTCCAGGCTCCATCGCCGGGGCTGGGGCAAAGCCGAGGACGACCGGTTCAAGATCGAGCAGCAATTCGCCACCCGCCGTGAACAGAACAACCCGGCCATCGGCCCGCATCTGGTCTCGCAGCGGCACGATTTCGGCCAGCGCCGAGATCAGCAGCTCGCGTTCATCCTCCAGCCCCACGGTTTCCTGTCCGCCCGCGCGCTGTGCGACGATCCGATCGTTCAGGCTATCAATGCGCGAGAGGCCAGAGTTCAAAGCCTCGACATCGCGAGCAATTGCCCGGTCTGCGCTTGCACGCTGGGCCTGAATTTCCTGCTCGACCGAGGCCAGTTTGCCGACAAGGTCGAGCGCGGTGCTGGTGACCGCTTCCAGCCGCGAGTCGAGGTCCGGGCGCTCGGCGGCGCGGATCAATGCGCTGTCGAAATCTGCAAGCGCGGCCGAAATCCCTTGCCCAGGCAGGCCGAGGGCGGCTTCCACGGCCTGCCGGTAGTTCGCCAGCGCCTGGGCCTGTTGCGCCGCAGCGCGCGAATCGCGGCTGAATCCCAGAAGGGCCGTGTTGGCGGATCGCGAGAGGCCAAGCATGCGCACCCCGCCCCCACCTCCTCCGAGGGTCGAGGCGGCCAGGTCGAGCGAACGGGTTGCGTAACCGGGCGTCATCGCATTGGCGATGTTGGCCGATACGACCTGCACGGCGCGCGCACTGGCGGCCAGGCCGCTGGCGGCATTGGAAAAGGCTGTGGAGATGCTCATGGCGCCCTCGGCTCAGCGCTCAGCGCTTGATGTTGGTGGTTTCCTGCAGCATTTCGTCGACGGTCTGGATGACCTTTGCGTTCGACGAATAGGCGCGCTGGGTCTGGATCATGTTGGTCAGTTCAGCCGCCACATCGGTGGTCGATTCCTCGCGCGCGAAGCCCATGACCTCGCCCGTCGGGCCGTCGCCCGCGTTCCAAAGGAACATCGCCCCCGAGTTCGGCGCGACCCGGTAAGTCTGATTGTCCAGCGCCATCAGCCCGTTGGGGTTCGGCACGTCGACCAACGGAATCTGGGCAATCGTGCGGATCAGGCCGGAATCATAATAGGCCTTGACCTCGCCGCTGGGATCGACCTGAACGCCCACCAGCGCCTGAACCGGAGAGCCATTCCGGTCGATCGACACCGGGATGAAACTGTCCGCCATCTGGGTGATGCTGTCGACATCCCCCGGCCTGCCGATGTTGAGCGCGACTGCCTGCCCATTCACGGTGACGCCGAATTCACCGGTGAGGGGATCGTAGGCGCCGCCGGGTGCACCGACATCCTGCGTCACGCTGAGCATGCGTCCGCCATTGGGCGCGGCATCGTCAAAGGTTATGCGGTATTCGCCCAGCACCGTCGCGGTGACCGGATCGGTGACCGTGGCGACCCATTCATTCGAAGCGCCGGTAGCGGGCACCGTCGGCGAGAACCGGACATTCATCGTTTCCGTGGTGCCGAGCGCGCTGTAATATTCCAGTGCGACATCGTGGGGGGTGCCCGCCGCACCCGAACGGGTCCCTGTCGCAGGCAGGTTCACCCGCATCGAAATGCTGGTGGTCGGATCCGAAGCGAACTGGTTCGA
>CALEZJ010000472.1 GCA_937927885.1 uncultured Paracoccaceae bacterium
GGGCGGCCCGGCGCGGGGGCGGGCACCACCGCCGGGCGGCGGGCAAAGACCGTCACGCCCGACGGGGTGACCGCGCCCTCGGGAGTGGCCTCGACCAGGCCGTCGGCATCAAAGGTAAAGGTCGTGCCGAAGGGCGGCGGCGGCGGCGGCACCTCGAAGGCGGTTTCCGTGGTGCCCGGCAGCACGATGCCCTCGGGCAGCGACAGGCGCATGTCGGCGGTGTCGGTGGCGGGCGCCAGCGGCGCCTCGCCCGCAGGCGCGCCCGCAAGGCGGGCGGTGTCGGCCAGCGCCGTCGGCTGGACCGGCTGGGGCTCGACCGGGGTCGCGCCCTGACCGGCATCGGCCAGTGTCGGCGCGGGCTCGGCGGCGGAGGCGCCCGTGTCGGCCGTGGCGCCGGGGCCCTCGGCGGGGGCGGGATCGGCTGGCTCCGAGGCCACCACGATCTCTTCGGGCAGCGCCTCGGAACGTGCCTCGTCCACCAGAGTGTCGAGCAGGGTGTCCGGATCGAGCGCCGCCACCGACTGGGGCTGGGCGGGCGTGCCGGGGGCCTGGGTCGGCGGCGGCTCGATTGCCGCCTGGACGGGCGGAGCCGCGGGCAGCGGTGTCGGCTCGGCGGTCACGACCGGCGCCTCGGCGGGCGCAGGCGCGACGGCAGGCTCGACACCGACCGCGGGCGGCGATGCCGGGACCACCAGCGGGGCGGTGGCCGCGTTGGTCTGCGGCTCGCCAAGCGCCAGCGCGCCCGGAGGCTCGATCTGCGGCAAGGTCGACGGCGCCGGGTCACCGCTGGCGGCGATCTGGCTTCCCGAACCCGAGTTGAAATAGAGCGCCCAGACCGCCACGGCGACGAGGATCAGCAACAGCCCGCCCGCGACCGCCAGCCCCCGGCGGGCCATCGACGGGGTGGCAACGGCATTGCCGCGCGCCCCGAAGATGGTCATCGCCTCGAGCTCGCGGCTGCGATCGCGGTCAGAGGCCGGCGGGCGCGAGGCCGGGACAATGGGCGCGGGCTCGGGCGGCGCGGCGCGTTTGGGCCGCAGCTCCGCGATGCGGGTCGCCGCAGCGCGGGCGACGCCTTTCGCCCGGGCGGTCAAGGCGGCGATCTGCTCGCCGCGCGGGGTGGCCAGTGCCTTGGGCAACACGGCCAGACGCCCGCCCGGGTTCGCCGGATTGGACCCTGCCGCGGCCGGGGCCCCGCCCGGCACGGATTCGAGCGGGGCGGCACGGCGACGCGACGAGAAGGTCGCGGGTTCCGCCACCGACGGGGTTTCGCCAGCGGGGGCGGCAGGCGGAGGCGCCACGACGGCAGCGGCGGATGCGGTGCCGGCCTGCTCGCGGCGCAACCGTGTCCCCAGTTTGCGCACCATGTCGCCCACCAGCGCACGGGGCGAATTGACCGGCACCGGGGCTGGCGAGGGCTGGCCCAGCGGGCGGGCGGCAGCCGGACGGCGGGCCTCGGCGACCTCGCCCGCCAGCGGCGGACGGGCGGCGGACGGCGGGACAGGATTGGGGGCCGCCCCGGCCAGGGGCGGGCGCACAGCGGCGGCAGGCATCGCCGGAGGAACCGCCGCCGCAGCAGCCGTCGCAGCCGCGGGACGGGCCACCGGGGATACCACGGAGGCCGCCGGGGCCACGGCGGCAGCCGGGGCAGCGGCAGGCTTGGCGGCGGGCGCCGGTGTGGGCGCCGGTCTGGGCGCCGGTGTGGGCGCCGGTGCGGAGGCCGGTGTTGGTGCCGGGGCAGCCGCCTGTGCGGGACGCGCCTGGACCATCCGGATCGGATCGGCGTCGCGCTGCACCTTTTCGCCCGGGGGCAGATGGGCCTTGGCGACCAGCGTCTCGCCAAACCAGGGCTCGCCGACGAATTGCCCGGGCTCGGGGATGGCGACAAAGCTGACCGGGTTGAACCCGTAGCCATCGGCAAAGGTCTCGGCCTCGGCCAGGGTCTCGCGCGCGCAGATCACCACCAGTGCGTGATCGCCCTCGACCGACCAGTCATAGGCCAGTTCGTCGATCGCATAGGGGGTCAGCCGCTCGATCTCGGCCTCGATCTGATAGCGGCGCGCCTCGTCGGTCGGGCCCGGGGCGACGATGGTGGTAAAACGCACCTCGCTGTGCGGCAGCACCACCTTGGTGCGCAGACCCGCAGGATCGATCTGCCCGGCCAGTCGCACCAGCCGGTCGCAGCCTTCGGCCACATCATCGGTTTCAAAGGACACCGCACCGACCGACGACCAGCCGGCCGCCTGACGATGAAGCAGTTCTGCGCCGTCGTTCGACAGCTTCAGGGCGAAATTCGGTTTCATGCCGCGCGTTTACCACAGCCGTCAGGGAAGCGCCGAGTCACCGACTCGTGCGAGACCCGTCGTATAGCAGGAATCCGCCGATGAAAACAAAAAGCCCGGCGGTGGTGCCGCCGGGCCACATTCGCGGGCCACATTCGCATGCCACAGTCGCGTGACAGGCCGATCAGACTTTGTCCAGCGCCTGCGCCAGATCGGCGATGATGTCGGCGGCATCCTCGGTCCCGATCGACAGACGCACCACATCGGGCGCGGCACCTGCGGCAACCTGCTGCGCCGGGGTCAATTGGCGGTGCGTGGTGCTGGCCGAATGGATGACCAGGCTGCGCGCATCGCCAAGGTTGGCGACATGGCTGAACAATTGCAGCGAATCGACCAGCCTGACGCAGGAATCATAGCCGCCCTTCAGCCGCACGGTGAACAAGGCCCCGGCACCCTTGGGCAAGAGCGCCTTCGCCCGCGCCTGATACGGCGACGAGGCGAGGCCGGGATAGGTCACGCCCGCGACAGCCGGGTGTTTCTCCAGCCATTCGGCGACGATCTGCGCGTTCTGCACATGCTTCTGCATGCGCAGGCTCAGGGTTTCGATGCCCATCAGCGTGTAATGCGCCGCCTGCGGATTCATCGTCATGCCCAGATCGCGCAGCCCGATGGCGATGGAGAAGAACGTATAGGCGAGGCTGCCGAAGGTCTCGTGGAACTTCAGGCCGTGATAGGCGGGTTCGGGCTCCGAGAACGAGGGGAATTTGCCGTTCGACCAGTTGAACTTGCCCGAATCGATGATCGCGCCGCCGGTCACGGTGCCGTTGCCGGTCAGGTATTTCGTGGTCGAATGCACCACCAGCGTCGCGCCCATGGCGATGGGATTGGCCAGATAGGGGGTCGCCGTGGTGTTGTCGACCACCAGCGGAATGCCGTGGCGGTCGGCGATGGCGGCCAGCGCCGGGATGTCGGTGACATAACCGCCGGGGTTCGCGATGGTCTCGCAGAAGATCGCGCGGGTGTTGCCGTCAATCGCGGCCTCGACCGCCGCCAGATCGTCGGTATCGACGAATTTCGTCGACCAGCCGAACCGCTTGAACACCTGCGTGAACTGGGTGATCGTGCCACCGTAAAGCCGGGTGGACGCCACGATGTTCAGCCCCGGCGCCATCAAGGGATAGAGCGCCATGATCTGCGCCGCATGGCCCGACGAGGTGCAGACCGCGCCCACGCCCCCCTCCAGCGCCGCCAGCCTTTCGCCCAGCGCCGCAACCGTCGGGTTGGTCAGGCGCGAATAGATATAGCCGACCTCCTGGAGGTTGAACAAAGCCGCCGCATGGTCGGCATCGCGGAACACATAGGCGGTGGTCTGATAGATCGGCACCTGCCGCGCGCCGGTGGCCGGATCGGGCCGGGCGCCCGCGTGGATCTGCAGCGTGTCGAAACCGGGGGTCTGGGTCATGGTGGTTCTCCTCTTTGGCGGCAGGTTAGGGGATCGCCCGGGCCGAGGCAACGCCCTGCCCCGCCGCCCGACGCCTTGGCGCGTGAAGGATTGCCGCCCCGCAAGGCACCGCGTGGAACCGGGTTCCGGGGCGCGCGGCGCCGGGGGAACAGCCGCCCGTGCAGGCGGCGATACGCGGGCGGGTTCTCCTTATGAAAACTTGCCCCGGAGGTAAAACCTCCGGGGCCGGGTCGTGCTGAAAAGGTTTAGGTCATGAAAGAGGGGTAAAGGGCTTGGTCTCGATCACTGGCGGAAAACCCGCGTTCATGGCCGTGAGTCGCGCCACCCCGCGGTCCGGTTCAAAGAAAACCATGCGACGATGACACTTTTTGCGCGCCGACAGGAAAAAGGCCCCGGAGAATGCTCCGGGGCCAGTCGGGAGGGAGGGACGCGATACTCCGGTCCGAGCGGGTTCGGGGAGGGGCGAACCGGGGCCGGGAGGGGCTCGGACGTGCTGGGCCGTATCGCCGTCACAATCATGGGTCGCGCGACAGGGCGCGAGGGTTCAGAAAAAAAATCTCGCCCCGGCGCCGAACCGCCCCTGACAGGGTGCTGAAACAGTGTTTTCAGCCACCCGCCGGCGGGAAATTGTTCGAGGACACCCGAAATCCTGCCTGGTTCGGGCGGAAAAGGAAACGCCTGCGTTTCCCCGCCCGCATCACCACAGCCCCGCCGGACCGTTTCCGCAAGCCCTCCATAGGCCAGTGCCCGACCTGGCGGGCGCTGGCCGAGTGCCTTTGGGGCACTCGGCGTCCGGCGGCACCCGCGCGCATGACCTCGGCCAAGGAGGCGTCTGAAGGACCACTGTCCCTGTCTTGCGCGAAAGGTGGCGGGTGCAACGACTGCTTCGGCACCCCGCTAGCGGGGGAAATGCGCGTCCAGAAACCCGGAAAGCCGCGCCAGCCCGTCGCGCAGGATCGACGGGGTATTGGCATAACCGATGCGCAGATACCCCTCCATCCCCAGGACCGCGCCGGGCAAGAGCATGACGCCGGTCTCCTGCTGGAGCGCGATGCAGAACGCGCGCGACTCCATCGGCACATGCAGTTTCAACAGCGCCGTGGTGCCCGAGCGGGGGCGCACGAAAGAGAGCCGCGGCTCGGTCGTCAGCCAGTCGGCCAGGATCGCCAGATTGCCCCGCGTGATGCGGCGCGCGCGCTCCAGGATCCGGTCGCGGTTTTCCAGCGCCAGGGCGGCGAAATGGTCGTCGATCTGGCCCACGCTGATCGTGTCATAGTCGCGCTGGATCATCACGCCCTCGATGACCTCGCGGGGCGCCGCCACCCAGCCCAGCCGCAGGCCCGCCAGCGAATAGGCCTTGGACATGCCCGCCGTGCTGATGCCCTTCTCGTAGAGGTCGGCCATCGAGGCGGTCATCCCCTCCCCCTCCTGATCGGTGCCGCGATAGACCTCGTCGCACAGCACCCAGGCCCCGGCCTGCCGCGCTATGTCGGCAATGTCGCGCAGCATCGATTCGGGGATCAGGGCGCCGGTCGGGTTGTTCGGGTTGGTCAACGCGATCAGCTTGGTGCCCGGCACCGCCAGTGCGCGCAACTCGGACAGGTCCGGCAACCAGCCGTTCTCCTCGCGCAGGTGCAGCAGATGCACCTCGGCGCCAATGCTGGCGGGGATCGAGTAATGCTGCTGATAGGTCGGCACCACCGACACCACCCGGTCGCCGCGTTCGACCAGCGCCCGGTGCACCAGCATGTTGGCGCCGATCGTGCCATGGGTGACAATGACAGTGTCCGGCGTCTGGCGCTGATAGAGCGCCGCAATCGCGCGGCGCAGGCGCGCAGAGCCGTTGATCTCGCCGTAAGTCATCTTCATCGGCAACAGCGCCGACAGATCGGACGAATTCCGCCCGGTGATCTCCAGCAGTTCCGCGATCGTCAGGCTTTCAACGCAGGTCTCGGCAAGGTTGCAGTCGCATTTCGTCTCCCATTCATTCATCCAGATTTCGACGCCAAAGGGGTCTATGCGCATGACCGGCCAACTCCTGATGCGGTGCCGGATCAAACTAGGGCCATGGCCTCGCGGAAAAAAGACCCCGAAGCGCGGCTTAGGGGTCCAGTCAACAGGGAGGGAACGCAGGACGTTCAGGGATGGGTCGTGCGAGGCGGGCGAAGGGGTCAAAGAAAAAGGCCCCCGACGCGCGCGGCACCGGGGGCCTGTGCCTGTGAACCCGCGCTCAGCAGCCGCTGGCGCGCACCAGCCCATAGCCGAAATCGGTGTTGCGCGCCCCCTCGCCCAACGCCTGCACCGAGCCCCGCAGCGCGGCGCGCACCGTCGCCGCCGAGGCCCCGCCCTGCGCGATGCGCCGAGCGACCAGCGCCGTCACGATGGGCGCGGCGAACGAGGTGCCGCTGACATAGCCCGCCCCCCGTGCCCGCGCGGCATAGATGTCGACCCCGGGCGCGGAGAATTCGACCTCGGGGCCGGTGTTGGCCATGCGAAACCGGCGGCGCTGCGCGTCGACGGCGGTGACCGCGATCACCTCGGGCGCAGCGGCCGGCCAGGCGACCACCGGGCGCTGGTCATTGCCCGAGGCCCCGACCAGCACCACGCCGCGCCCCGCCGCCGCGCTGACCGCGCGGCCCAGCGCCGGATTCTGCGGCCCGGCGATCGACATGTTGATGACCTGCACGCCATTCGCCACCAGCCGGTCGATGGCCGTGGCGATGCGGTCGACGCTGGCTTCCTCGGTCTCTTCGCCCTGCGCGAACACCGACACCGCGTGCAGCCGCGCGCCGCGCGCGAACCCCGCCAGCGCGCCGGTGCTGTCCTCGCCCACCATCAGCACCGCAACGGCGGTCCCGTGATCGGCTTCGGGCACCCGCCCGCGCGAGACCAGCGTCTCGAAGGTCACGTTCACCCCGCGCAGCGCCGGGTGTTCGGTGTTCACCGGCCCGTCGATCATGCCGATATGCACCGGACGCCCCAGATGGCAGCGGCCCGGCGCCTCGTCGCCGATCAGCGTCGGGGCATAAAGCCGGGGCGCCCGCGCCCCGTTCTGGGCCTGGGCAAAGCCGAATAGATGGTTCCACGACAGCGACGTGTCGGGCGCCAGCCGCGCGATGGCCTCTTCGGCCGCGCGGCGCCTCGCCTCGCTGGGAAAGACCGAAATCTGGCTCACCTGCCCCAAGGCGCCCAAGGTCTGGGTGCGGATGATCTGCCCGCCTTCGGCCTCGATCGCGGCGCGCACCGCCTCGGACTGACCGGCCGGGCCGATGGCCACCCATTCAAACCGCCCGCCCTCGGTCACCTGCACGCGCACGGGACGCGACAGGCCGGACACCGGCGCCTCGCCGTCCTCGTGGCCATATTCGGGATCATAGGGATACGAGGGGCCTGTCGGATACGACGGGAACGACGGCCCGTCAGGCCAGCTTTGCGCCGAGGCCGCCGACGCGACGAAGGCGACGGCGGCACAAAGGACGGACCGGATCAAGAGGTCAGACAGGTCAGTTTGGGGCATTCTCGACGCTCTCCACGATATCGGCCGCCGCCGCCAGGGCGGCGCTCGCCGCCGCCGGATCACCGCCCCCGACCAGATCGAGCCGATAAAGCCCGAGCGCCGTGGGCCCGGCGACAATTTCCAGATTCTGCTCGACCAGAAGGGCGCGGATCGACTCCTCGGTCGCGCCGGGGGCAAAGGTCACCACCAGCGCCCCGGGCTGGCCCGCGCCGGCCAATTGATAACCGCCCTGCGGCGCCGAGCTGTCGCGCAGCAGATAGCCCTGCGCCAGGAAGCCGATCACCGCCAGCGCCGCCGCCACCTGCCACACCCAGGCCCGCGCCGGGGCCTGCACCGGGTCCTTCAGCGTCGCCGGACCGGCGCCCTCGCGGCCCACGTCCCGCATCAGCCGCGCCAGCCCGAATTCGCCCGGGCTGCGGATGTCCTCGGCCTGCATCCCCTCGCGAATCGCAGCCAGCGCCTCGTGCTCGGCGGCCAGCAGCGCATCCTCGGCCATCAGCGCCTCGATCTCGGCCTTCTCGGCGGCACCCAGCGTGCCATTCACCAGAAACGGCAGGTCGAGGACAATCTCGGAACGCGCGCGGGTCATGCCACAGCCCTCCCCTTGATACGGCCAGACAGGCAATGCAGCAGCAGCTTCTTGGCGTGATGCAGGCGCGACTTGATCGTGCCCTCGGGGACACCGGCGATCTCGGCGATCTCGGCGCAGGTCATGTCCTCGTAGAAGGCCAGCGAGACCGCGCCGCGATGGTCATCGGACAGCGTGCCCATGCAATAGGCCAGATGCTCGGCCTCCTGCTTTGCCGCATAGCCCGCATCCGCGGCCTCGGCCACGTCGTCGGTCTCGGGCACCTCGTCGGTCACCGTCACGCGGCCCCGCTTCCTGTGCACGTCGATCACCTTGCGATAGGCGATGCCGAATATCCAGGTTCGCACTTGGCTTCTCCCCTCGAAGCTGGCGGCCACGCGCCAGATGTCCATGAAGACTTCGTGGAGTATGTCGGCCGCCTCATGCGGATCGTTCAAACGCGAGACGATGAATTTGTAGCAGGGCCGCTCATAGGCGCGATAGAGCGCGGCCAGCGCCTGCTTGTCGCCCTTGGCGATCTGACGAACCAGAAAGAGGTGATCGTCGCTCATGGTCGAAACCGTCCTGCGAAAGATCGCGCGACGCTACACCTTTGTTGCGGGCGTGAAAAGCGCCCCGACCGATCAAGCCTGTGCAAAACCGAGGGAAACCCGGCCAAAGCCGCCAAAGTCGGCCTCGAACCAACTGCCGGGCGGCGCCTCCAGGGGGCGGATGAAACTGCCCGACAGCACGACATCCCCCGCCGACAGCCCCATCCCATAGGCCGCCAGCCGCCGCACCAGCCAGACGATCCCGCTCGCCGGATCATCCAGAACGCCGGCCCCCAGCCCGGTTTCCTCGACGATCCCGTCGCGTTTCACGATCGCGCCGACCCAGCGCAGGTCGACAGCGCGCGGATCATGCCGCTGATCCCCCAGCACGATCCCGGCATTCGCGGCATTGTCGCTGACCGTGTCGGTGATGATCCGCGCGCGCCCCGTGGCCGGATCGGCTCGCAGGATGCGGGTGTCCAGAATTTCCAGCGCCGGGGCCACCGCCTCGGTCGCCGCCAGCACGTCCTCGCGCGTCACCCCGGCCCCGACCAGGGGCGCGCGCATCAGGAACGCGATCTCGGCCTCGATGCGCGGCTGGATGAACCGCCCCGCGGCGATGGTGGCCCCGTCCGCGAACAGCATGTCGTCGAACAGGACGCCCGAATCCGGTGTGTCGATCTTCAGGGCCTCCTGCATGGCGCGGCTGGTCAGGCCGATCTTCCAGCCAATCCCCCGCCGCCCCGCCGCCCGTTTCAACGCCACCAGCGCGGCCTGCACGCCGTAGGCGTCGTCCAGCGTCATGCCGGGATAGGCCAGCGACAACAGCCCGATCTGCCGCCCCGTCGCCTCGGCCTGAAACAGCGCCTTTGCCGCGCGCTGGTGCTCCTCGGGCGTCATTCGTCGCGCACCCCGTTTCTCAAGCAACCGATCCCCTCGACACTGACCTCGACCACATCCCCCGGCACCAGATAGCGCGGCGGATCGAACCGCGCCCCCGCCCCCGTGGGCGTGCCGGTGACGATGATGTCGCCCGGAGCCAGCGTGGTAAAGGTGCTGATATAGGCGATCTGGCGGCGGATGGGGAACACCATGCGTGCCAGCACATCGTCCTGCCGCACCTCGCCATTCACCCGCGTGACGATCCGCGCGCCGTCCAACTG
>CALEZJ010000473.1 GCA_937927885.1 uncultured Paracoccaceae bacterium
GGTCGCACTGGATCGCCGACCGTCAATCCGCGCCGCAGATTCTGCGCAAGGGGACGGAGGCGGTCAAGCGCGCCATCCTGCCAGGTATTGCACGTGGCGAAATCACCTTTGGCATCGGCATGAGCGAACCGGACAGCGGGTCGGATCTCTCGTCGATCCGTACCCGAGCTGAAAGGGGCGACGAGGGTTTTCTGCTGAACGGCCGCAAGGTCTGGACCACCAACGCCCAGCACGCCGAATACATCATCTGCCTCTGCCGGACCGAACCGCGCGGCGACAACCGCTATGCCGGATTGTCGCAACTTGTCGTGCCGATGGATCTGGACGGGATCACCGTGCGTCCGTTGCGAAATCTGGCGGGCGAGGAAGAGCTCAACGAAATCACCTTTGACAACGTGCTCGTTCCCGCTGACCACCTGTTGGGGCAGGGTGGTGACGGCTGGGCGCTGGTGACCGAGGAACTGGCGTTCGAACGCTCGGGACCGGATCGCTTCCTGTCGTCCTTTGGCGTGCTGTCAACGATGGCAGGGATGTTGCGCTCAACCCCCGATCCGCGCGCCCAGGCTGAATTGGGCAGCCTTCTGGCCCGCCTCACCGCAATTCGTCAGTTGTCGCTGCAGATAAACACCCGTCTGGCCCGGGGCGAGGCGGTTTCGGCGCTGGCAACGATCATGAAGGATCTGGGCACGGGGCTGGAACAGGACATCCCCGAAACCGCGCGGCGGCTTCTTGACGTGATCCCGGCCACCGATGGAGGGTCCGAGGCCGCGACGCTAGCCACCGCGATCCTGAATGCGCCCTGTTTCTCGCTGCGGGGCGGAACGCGCGAAATCCTCAAGGGCATCATCGCCCGGGAACTGGGGCTGAGATGACCGACACTGCCCGAATGCTCGACGATACCGCTGACCGGCTGTTTGCCAGGTTTCTTGCTGACCCGCTGGTCCGCTCTGACGCCACGCTGGCTGTGCGGCTGGCCGAGGCTGCGGGCGAAGTCGGCCTTGGCCTCGCCTTGCTGCGGGAAGATGACGGTGGTCTTGGTGCCTCTCTGGCGGAAGCGGCTGTCATCGCCTGGCGCGCGGGGTATCACGCCGCGCCCTTGCCGGTGGTTTCGCTGCTTCTCGCGCCGATCCTGCCGTGGAGCGATGCAATTGTCGCCGCCCCGTCGCGGCGCGTGGCGGAGGGCCCCGGCGCACGGATCGCGTTGATTGACGCAGGGCGCCTCGAGCTATTTGCTGCAGAGCCCGCATTCCACGCCTTGGACCATCGCCCCTGGATGCAGCCGACCGGCGCGGCGCTGGACCGGCTTGAGGATCCCGCGCTTGCCGGGCAGCTTGCCCAGCATGGCGCCTGCCTCACCGCAGCCGCCATGCTGGGCGCGATGCGGCGGATTCTGGACATTGTCATAGACCATGCCAACACCCGCAAGCAGTTCGGTCGCCCCTTGTCGGCGTTCCAGGCCATCCAGCACCGCCTTGCAGAAGCTGCCTCGGAGTTGATCGTCGCCGAGGCCGCGCTGAGCGGCGCGCTGGACGCTGCCGACGGCGGATGGCTGCGCCCGATCCTGTGGCAATCGGCCAAGGTCCAGGCAGGCCGCGCAGCCAGCACCATGACCGCAGCCGCGCATCAGATCCTGGGCGCGATCGGTTTTACTGAAGAACACATTCTGCACCATTTCAGCAAACGTCTTTGGGTCTGGCGCGATGACTGGGGCCGTCAGGCGGCCCTGGAGGCAGAACTGGGTGCCGCAGCGGTTGCGGACCCGCGCGGCCTTTGGGCCCATCTTGTGGACAGCGACAGCAAGGAATCCGCCCCATGACCGACCTCCCCGTCACCATCGAACGCGATGGCGCCATCGCGCTGGTCACGCTCAACGAACCGCGCTCGCGTAATGCCTTGTCGGGACCGGTGCTGGCGGCTCTCCTGGATTTCGTCGAGGGCGCAAATCACGACGAGAGCCTGTCCTGCATCGTGCTGACCGGGGCGGGGGAAAGCTTCTGCTCGGGCGGCAACGTCAAGGAAATGCGCGATGGCACGCATCCGATGTTCACCGGCGCGCCGCACGCCATGCAGGAGGCGTATCGTCGCCACATCCAGCGTATTCCCCGAGCGTTCCATGGACTGGACGTGCCGGTTGTTGCGGCGGTGAACGGAACAGCGCTTGGGGCCGGCTTCGATCTGGCCTGCATGTGCGACATCCGCCTCGCCGCCCCTGAGGCGGTCTTTGCCGAAAGCTTCCTGCGCGTCGGGCTGATTTCGGGCGATGGCGGGGCGTGGTTCCTGCCGCGGGTGGTGGGCCCCGCGCGCGCCATGGAACTGGCGCTGACCTGCCGGACCCTTTCCGCCGACGAAGCTGCTGCCTGGGGTATCGTCAGCCGCGTGGTCCCGGCTGAATCCCTGATCGACGAGGCAATGAAGGTTGCGCGCCAGATCGCAGCCTTCCCACCAAAGAGCGTGCGGCTGAACAAGCGCCTCGTGCGGCGCTCGGCGGAAAGCGATCTGGACACGGCGCTGGAACTGGCGGCATCGTTTCAGGCCATCGTGCAAAGCAGCGCCGACCAGAAAGAGGCCGTCTCCGCCCTGCTGGAGCGCCGCGAGCCCCGTTTCGACGGTCGCTGACCAGGCATAGGATAGCGTTTGCGCCGCCTGCTGTGAGATATCTGTCAGCCTGTCTGACGGGGAGGATTGCGGGCACGCAGATGGGTCGGGCAGTGTTCGCCCGAGTCCAGAACCGGGATCATTCGCTCCCAGATGCCGATATTCTTCTGCACAAAGGCCTCGCCGACCACCAGCGCCGCCTGCGCACCTGCCTGACCCCGCAGACGGGCAAGTTCCTCGCGTGCTTGCACTCGGTACCAAGCGTTGCGCGATTGGGTCGATACGTCGACGAATCCCGCGCTCTGCATGGCTTTCTCGTAGGTTGCCGGTGTGCTCATCCCGAAATCCAGCCCCTCGGCCGCGATATAGGCGGCCATCTGCGGGCTGATCGTATCGGTGCCAACCAGCCAGTCCGAGGCCAGGAACCAACCCCCGGGCTTGAGCACGCGAAACACTTCGAACATCAGAGCGGATTTATCGGGGATATGGACGATGGAATCCTTCGAGAAGACGACATCGAAACTGCCCGGCGCGAAGGGCAAGGGGCCGGGAACAACCTTGACCAATCCGATGCGGTCGCCAAGGTCGGCGGAAGCAACCACCGCCCGCGCGCGGGCCAGTACCCCATCCTCGACATCTATACCGGTGACGTATCCTGCGCCATGTCGCGCGACCAAAGCCACATCGATCCCCCCTGCCCCGCAGCCGATGTCCAGAACAGAAAGCCCCGTCAGGTCATGGTCGCCAATCACCCGTGCCACCTCGTCAGCCCCGCCGGGCGACAGGAATCCTTCACCCCAGATGGCCTCGAGCATGGCGACCAGGTCTGCGGGGTAATGGTCGCCGCTCATGCACCCTCCCCCGTGTGACGGTGAAACACGCACGCGAGCTTGTTCCCGTCAGGGTCACGGACATAGGCGGCAAAGAACCCCGCTCCGTAATGGGGGCGCAGGCCGGGGGCCCCCTCGTCAACCCCGCCCGCCTCCATTGCGGCCGCGTGAAAGGCGCGTACCTGCGTTGCGCTTTCGGCCCGGAACGCCAGCATCGCGCCATTGCCGTGCCGTGCCGGCGCGCCGTCAAAGGGTTTGCAGAGGCACAAACAAAACCCGTTGTCGTAATCCTGGCCCCAGCCGACCCAGTCGCTGTCCCAGTCAGGCAGGCGCGGGTGGCCCATTGCGGTCATCACCGCCTGATAGAACCGGATTGCGCGCGGCATGTCATTGGTGCCAAGGGTTGCGTAAAGCAGCATCAGGCCTCCGTAAGGGTATCGTGTACCAGCCGCCCTTTGAACAGGGTGGCCAAGACGCGGGTTTGCGACAGTTCCTGCGCCGGGATCGCCCAGGGGTCACGGTCGAGGATCACGGCGTCGGCGGAAAACCCCGGACGCAGCATCCCGGTGAAACCTTCGCGCCAGCAGGCGCGGGCGGCGTGGGTGGTATAGCCCAGAAGGCATTCATCCAGTGTCAGCGCCTGATCGGGGCAAAAGGGCTCCTGCGGATCATCGTCGACCCGCTTTTGCCGGGTGATCGCGGTTTCCATGATTTCGAACGGGTTGAGGGTGCTGACCGGCCAGTCCGACGACAGGCACCAGTCGGCGCCGGCATTCAGCATCCGCCGAAAGGCATAGGTATCCGGCCAGCGCGCGGCGCCGATCATCGCCAGCGACGGGTCGGAAAAGGGGGGCTCGAAACGTGCCCAGAGCGGCTGTATGTTGGCGGTCGCCAGCCCGGGGATGCGCGCGAAATCCTCCGGATCCACCAGTTGCAGATGGGCCAACTGGTGCTGCGCAAGCCAGGGGCCGTTTGCGCGGCGCGCGGCCTCCAGTCCCTCGAGCGCCCGGCGTGCGGCGGCATCTCCAATCACATGAACATGGATGGCAAAGCGCGCGGCATCGAGTGCAGTCATCAGGGCCACGGTCTGGGAGTCGGTGAACATGCAGCGCGCATTGCCACCCGGGGCGTCGACGTAGGGCCGAAGGGTGGCCGCAGTGCGGTTCTCGAACACGCCATCCATGAAGAATTTTGCGGAGTGAATGTGGAAATCCGGGCCCGGATGGGCGGCACGCAAGGCAGTAAGCCGCGCTACCGCACTTTCGGGTGTATCATACAACGTCACCAGCGCGGAGCCGGCAACGCGCAGGGATAGCGCGCCTGCGGTTGCAGCCGCGCCGTAAATGCGCGCCTCTTGCGCTGTGATCCGGGCATCCAGCACTCCGGTAATGCCATGTGCGTTCGCATGGGCGAGCCCTGCGTCCAGCCCCAGGTGCCAATGGGCCTCGGTCAGCGAGGGAAGGCGGTCGAGGACACAAGGGATCACCTCCTCGTGCAACATGCCGGTGGCTTGGCCCCGGGCGTCGCGGACGATATGGCCATTCGGTGGATCGGGCATTTCTTGCACGCCCGCCATCCGGATCGCGCAGGAGTTCAGGCAGGCATTGTGGAACGAACTGTCGTAGGCCAACAGAGGCCGGTCCGTCACGGCGCTGTCCAGCACGTCGGCGTGCAGGTTTGCATCGCCAAAGACCCCTGCCTGCCAACCGGCAGCCAGCACGATTGGCAGGCCGGGTCGGGCGCGCGCATGGGCACGAAGCGTGGCGACAAGATCATCGAGGGTCGTGACGTCATAAAGCTGGGCCGAGGTGGCCAGATCCAACCCGCCTGACAAAAGGTGGATATGGGCGTCCTGAAACCCCGGCAACACCACCCGTCCGCCCGCGTCGATGCGCTGCGTGGCGTCGGGCCCGGCGCCCTGTCCCAGCGCTACGATTCGCCCATTGCGCACCGCCATCCAATCCGCGCGTGGGCGGGATTGGTCCATTGTGTGGATGCGGGCGTTGTGCAAGAGCAGGTCAGCCAAGGAGTAATGCCTCCAGTTCGGGCCAGTCGTCGGCTGGCAGGACCTGCGCCGCCTCTTTCACATCGCGTGTCCAGCCAAAGAGGCACAGGAAGGGCACGGAACCTACCTTGGTGGCATGGGGCCGATGCGGCGGGTTCCAGACCGGTTGGTGCGCGGGCTTCACAACCATCGGTCGGCCAGGACCAAAGCGCCAGCCATGCGGCCCGGTCAGCGGGGCATAAAGTTCAGGGGCGGCGTGGTGGTGGTCGCGGTAGAACACCTGCGGGGCAATCAAAAACAGGCCAAGGTCATAGTCCTGCGCGTGCATTGGCGCGTCCTCGCCCACAAAGGTGGCAAAGGCGTGTCCCTGTCGGAACCCCTCGCCGATCAGCGACGGATCATAGGCGTCATAGGTGATCCAAGAAAGATGTGGAGCCGCCGCAGCGATGGCCTGCGCCAGGGCAGGATGAGTAGGTCCCAGCGCGGCCAGCGCCACGGGCAGATGGGTATCGCGAAAGGCGCGGGGCGCGGGGGCGGCAGGGGTAACGGGGCCGCCACGCCAGCGAGCCAACCCCGCCCTCACTTCGGCCAGTCCGGGGCCGGTGAGCGTGCCCAGGTAGCGGTCGACCTCGTCTACGAGAGCGACTAGAGCAGTTTCGGGTGTCATTGGCGTGTCCTTCGGGAGGCTC
>CALEZJ010000474.1 GCA_937927885.1 uncultured Paracoccaceae bacterium
GGTCTGGAACCAGAGGCCGGTCACAAAGGTGCCGAGGCCAAAGAATGCCGCCGTCGCAAGCGAAATGTAATGCGTGGGGCCGGAAAAGAGCGCCCAGCTGGTCGCCAGAACGGCGAACATGGCCATCGTGGTACCCATCGTCAGCCAGTAGGCGCTGCCATAGATCGGCAGCAGCGCGCATAGCGCCAGCAGGACGGCCGAGACGATCAGGTTGCGGATCTCGCGGGTGCTCATCCCTGGGCCCTTCCGAACAGGCCCTGCGGGCGAAACAGCAGAATCAGCAGGAACAGGAAATAGGCCGCCGCCAGTGTCAGGCCGGGGTCGATCAGCCTTGCCACCGCAGTTTCCGTGATTCCAAGGATCAGCGCTGCGACGATCGTGCCGCGAATGTCGCCCACACCGCCCATGATGACGATGATCAGTGCCTTCATGGTAAACAGCACACCGACCGAGGCATCAAGCGTGAAGAACATTGACACCAGCGCGCCGCCTGTTGCGGTTACTGCGCCGCCCAAGGCGAAGGCAAGTGCCGAGGCCGCGCGCACGTCGATACCCACCAGAGGTGCCGAACGCGGGTTGACCGAGACCGCGCGCAAATTCAGCCCGGCGCGGGTAAAGCTGAGCCAGAGCCACAAGGCTCCTCCGATCACCACTGCCAGAGAAAACGCCACGACACGGTTCTGGGCGTAGCTCGATCCAAAGATGTCAACGGGCGTCGCCAGAAACGCATAGTTGAAATAGCCTCCGCCAAAGAGCCAGCTCATGACGCCGACAAAGGCAAAGGACATGCCGAAGGTGGCAAGAATACTGTCCACCTCCAGTGCGCCGCGGCTTTTCGCGCGCTTGACCAGAGGCACCAGCATGATGCGGTAGACCAGCCAGTTCGCGGCAAACGCAACAGGTGCGATCACCAGAAGCGCGGCAACCGGGCTCACCTGACCGGCGGTGTAGAGCCAGAAGGCGGCAAAGCCGCCCGCCACCAGAAGCTCGCCGTTGGCAAGGTTCATGATGCGCGCGACGCCGTATTGCAGGTTCAGCCCCAGCGCGATCAGCGCATAGGTGCCGCCCAGCAGAAGGCCGGTGATGAGGATGAACATGCGTTGCGGTCCGTCGTCCAGAATGACGGCGGCACCCGGACGGATGCCGCCGCGGATCGGTTATTGCCAGCCGTCAAACACCTGCACTGGCACGGCGCCGTCCCGGCCCCGCGCGGCAACCCCGCGGAACACGCCCCCCTGCCACTGGCCGACGGTCCAGTAACGCTCGTTGTCGTTGTTCTCGTTGAAGTTCACCGGCCCGAGGATGGTCTGGTATTCATGCGAACGGTCCTGAAGATACGCCAGCACCGCCGCGCGGTCGAGCGTGCCCGCGCCCTCGATCGCCTGACCCAGGATCTGCAGCGCGCCATAAGTCGCTGCCGAAGCCCAGTAATCCGGCCCCTGACCGGCCAGCGCGGTATGGGCCGCCGCGAACTCCTGGAATGCGGGGTCGTCGGCATTCACGCCGCCCATGCCGAGGACGCCCTCGATCTGCGCGCCAAACCGCGCG
Source organism: uncultured Paracoccaceae bacterium (assembly GCA_937927885.1). Taxonomy (GTDB): domain Bacteria; phylum Pseudomonadota; class Alphaproteobacteria; order Rhodobacterales; family Rhodobacteraceae; genus Pararhodobacter. Next base: position 1,549 of record CALEZJ010000474.1, read on the forward strand.
CCATAGCTGGGGAAGGCGGTCGCAACGGCGGTAAAGAACGCCTGCGGCGCATAGTTCTGCACGATCGCCTGATCGGTCAGCGCAAAGGTGTCACCGGGATAAGACCAGGCGACAAAGGCATCCGCGCTGGCCGATTTCGCGCCGTCGATGACCGGTGCAAGATCCTGTGTGCCCAATGGATACGAGGTCTGGTAGACGATCTCGAAGCCGTTAGCTTCCAGCACGCCACGCGAGATACCGGCCATCTCGATCCCGAAGGCGTCAGCCACGTTCACCAGCGCTACGCGGCTGCCGACCTCGCCCCGTTCGCGCATGCCGACAAGCACGTTGGCGATATCCTCGGCCATCACGCCGGTGCGGCCCAGCACGAAGAACATGTTGGGGAATTGCGCGGCCAGTTCGGGCTGGGCGTTGGTCACCGCTGTGCCGGTCACCATCGGATAGCCCAGCTGCGCAAAGATCGGCGCGGCGGCAAGGTTCAGGCCGGTCGAATAGGGCGCAACCATGAAATGCACCTGATCCTGCGTCGCCAGACGCTGGGCGGCCATGATCGCCTGCTGCGGGTTGGTCTGGTCATCGTATTCCACCAGTTCGATGGTCATGCGCCGGTCGCCGACCTGCAGGCCGCCGGCTGCGTTGGTGTTTGCCACCCAGAGCCGGACGGCAGGCCAATGCGTCACGGCGGCACCGCCGGCCAGTGGGCCAGTCTGCGGCGCGGCTGCGCCAAAACGGATCACGTCCTGCGCGTGAGCGATCCCCGCGCCCAAAGCAAAGGCCGCGGCTGCGGCAAACAAGGTTCTGCGTTTCATGAGTCCCTCCCGATTTGGTCCGGCCTTGCATGACCGGGTTCAACTCTCACTCCCCGATGCCGCGCTGCCTCCCGGCCCGTGACACCACACCGAAGACACTGCAGCCCCGCGAGGTGTCTAACCCGCAGGGCGCGCTTTATGTCGACAGAAGCTAGATCGTTCCAGACCGGAATCAAGACATTTCTGGCCAATTCCGGTGGATCACCCTCGGGTTGCGAGCGGCGCATGCAGGGTTTGGCTCCCGCAATGTATACATAGTACGCAGACCAGCCCCTGGTCCGTCAGACTCGTCTGGCAGCATTGCGCCCGGCGATCCGTCCGAAGACCAGTGCATTCCCGATCGAGGCTCCGCCGCCTGCATAGCAGGGGCCGAACATGCCGCCGGTCGCCTCGCCTGCCGCGAAAAGGCCCGGAATTGGCGCGTCGGCGGGGCCCAGGACGCGGGCTTCAGGATCGATCCGCAGCCCGGTGCCGGTCCAGCAGACAATCGCCGCCCGGATACGCGCGCCGTAATAAGGCGCGGTGGCGATGGGGCGCAGGTGTGCTGGGTCCTTGAAGAACTGCGCATCCTCGCCGGTGGCGGCAGCCCTGCAGATCCGTTCGGCGCTGGCGGTCAGGATTGTCGCGTCTATTCCCAGCCGCGCAGCCAGATCGCCCAACGTGTCGCCCCGCGCGATCTGGCCTGCTCCGATCAGCCGTTGCAGGCTGTCTGCGTTCCAGTTCGGCGCGTCCTTCGATTTCGCAACGGCGCGCGCCGCCTCGTCAAATATGGCGTAACATTCGCGGCCCGGCATTTCGGTCATTAGTTCGGCGAGGATCGAGTACTCGCTGGCTTCATCGACAAAACGCCGCCCGTCACTCCCGACGAGCATCAACCAGGGGGGCAGGTAGGTTTCCAACTCCTTTGCCCAGCCGGGGGTCAGCAGCAGCAGACCGCGGTCGGCGCGGGTCACCCCGGCGCCCAGAGCCCGCGTCATCGACAGCGCGTCGCCTTGCGCGTGGGGCGTGCCGATGTACCAGGCCAGATCCCCCTCGGCGGCGGCGCTGGGGTAGAGTTGCGCCAGCATGTCCCGGTTCGCACCAAAGCCCCCGGTCGTCAGTACCACGGCGCGGGACGTCACCACCTCGCCGTCTATTCGGATACCGGTGACGCGCCCGCCCTCGGTCACCAGCGCCTGCACCCGGGAGTTCAGCGCGATTTCAACGCTCTTGCCTGCCAGCGCTCCTTCCAGTGCCTCGGTGATGCCGGCACCGCGCTCGCGCGCGCGGTGACCCCTGCGGATTCGGTCGATGCCCGAGGGGTAAAGGCCGTCCTCCTCGAACCCCACGCCCATGGACAGCAGCCATTCAAAGGCAGGTGCCGCGTCGTGGCAAAGGCGGCGGACCAGTGCGGGATCCAGCTTGAACTGGTTGATGTGCAGGTAATAGCGATACATCGACTCCCAATCGTCGATCACGCCGGCCTTGCGTTGCAGCGAGGTCCCGGCTGCATAGACCACGCCCCCCGACATGGCCGTCGAGCCGCCCGGCCGCGTGCCTGCCTCGACCAGAAGCACCCGAGCCCCGGCGGCCGAGGCCTCGATCGCGGCGGCCAGTCCCGCGCCGCCGGCGCCAACGATGATGACGTCGAAATCGGTGTCGCTCATGCTGCATCCTCTCGCATCATTGCTGCGCATTTCTCGCCCACCATGATTGCCGGGGCATTGGTGTTCCCGCGCGGCAGGTCGGGCATAACCGATGTGTCTGCAATCCTCAGCCC
>CALEZJ010000475.1 GCA_937927885.1 uncultured Paracoccaceae bacterium
CCCACCGGGACTGCGCCCCGGATCCCAGGGGTTGCTGGTCTTTCCATAGACCGGATTGTCGCTCTGATGGTCAGCGGCGGCCAACGGCACGTTGGTCTTGCCCCAGATCACCGCGCCCGCCGCCTTCAGCCGCGCGGCCACGTCGGAATCGCGCGCAGGCCGGTTCTGCGCCAGATCCGGGATCCCCGCCGTGGTGGCAAAGCCGGTCACGTCCCAGGTTTCCTTGATCGTCATCGGCAGCCCGTGCAGCGCGCCCCCCGGCGCGCCGCTGTCCGCCCGACGCGCCGCCGCGCGCGCGCCCTCGGGGTCGGTGGCGATCACGGAATGGACGGCTCCGTCCAGCCGCGCCTGCCGCGCCATCATGTGATCCAGCAGTTCCAGTGCACCGATCCGGCGCGCGGCAAGTGCTGCCACAGCCTCGGTCGCGGTCCAGTCATGGGGCTCGCGCATCCCTCATCCTTTCGTGAATTTCGCCGCCAGCCCGGCCAGCGCCAGCGCCAGGCCGCGCGGGCTGACCAGCAGCACCAGAACCGACAGAAAGCCCATGACGATCCAGTACTGATCGCCGGAAAAGCCCGCCGCCGTCATCCCCTCGCGCAATCCGATCAGGATCACGCATCCCAGCGCGGGACCGGCCAGCGTGCCGGTGCCGCCGATCACGGTGACCACCATCATCGCGACGATCCAGTTGATCTGGAACGCATCCGAAGCAGTCACATAGAGCGTCGTGATGTAATAAAGCGCCCCCGCTCCCGCGCAGCCCGCCGCGGTGACGCAAAACAGCGCCAGATGCAGCGCGCGCACGTTGACTCCGGCCGCGCGCGCCGCGGATTCGTTGTCGCGCAGGGCCAGCGTGGCCAGACCCGCCCGGCTTCGCAGGAACAGGCGCAGCCCCACGACCACCGCCACGGCGGCGACGAGGGCCACGACAAAGACCATCTGTTCGGGATAGCCCTGGATCGACCGCCCGCCGGGACGCAGGGTCAGCCCGGCGCTGCCCGGCAGGAACGGCACCATCAGCGCCAATTGGCGCACGATCTCGGCGACCACCCACATGCCGACGGCGAAATAGGCGGCTTTGAGGTGGAACATCACCATCCCCAGCGGGATCGCGGCCAGACCCACCGCCAAGGGCACCAGCACCAGCACCAGCCACAGCGGCAAAGCCGTCGCATTGGCGGTCACGAACAGCGCATAGGCGCCCAGCCCGACGAACACCTGATGGCCCAGCGACACCTGCCCGCCGTATCCGGCCAACAGGTTCCACATCTGCGCCATCAGGAACAGGGTCAGCACCTCGCAGGCCAGAAACAGATGGCCCGCATCCATCCAGCGCGCACCAGCCAGCCCGACGACCAGCGCCACGGCCAGCGCCGCCAGTTCAAAGGGGCGGATCATGTCAGCCTCCCGCCAAGGGCGCGCGCCACCAGCGCCACGAAAAAGGTCAGATGCACATAGAGCATCCCCGCATTCGCATCGAAGCGCTGCGCTACCACCTGCACGAGGCCCAGAAACAGCCCCGCCACCAGAACCCCGCGAATGCGCCCGATACCGCCCAGCACCACCACCTCGAAGGCGATGAGCAGATGCGCGACGCCCGAGAAGGGCGAAACACTGGCCCGCATCGCCAGAAGCACCCCGGCCAGTGCCGCCAGACCCACCGACAGGGCGGCGACCAGCGCATGCACGCGCTTGACCCGCACCCCCATCAGCGCGGCGATATCGGGCCGGTCGGACACCGCGCGCACCTCGCGGCCAAAGCGGGTGCGAAAGATCAGCGCGGCGAGGGCGGCAAAGGCTGCGCCCGCAATGCCCAGCGTCACCAGCGGGAGCAGGCCAAAGCTCTGCCCGCCGACCTCGATGCGCGCCTGCGCGAGACCCCCCACGTCGAGCCCGCGCAGATTGGCGCCCAGCGTTTCCAGAAGCCCGTTGCGGATCATCACCGCCAGACCAAAGGTGACCAGCATGGCCACCATCGGATCGCGAAATGCCATGGCCCGTTCGACAAAGGCCACCTGCATCAGCGCCCCAAGGACGGCACAACCCACAAACGCCCCCGCCAGAACCAGCGGCAAGGGCAGCGCGGCCTGCGCGGCGACCAGACCCACGGCCATGAAGGCCCCCAGCGTGATGAACTCGCCATGCGCCAGATTGACCACCCGCAGGATGCCGAAATTCAGCGCCAGCCCCGCGCCGATCAGCCCATAAAGCGCGCCCAGCGTGGCGCCCTGAAACATCAGCTCGATCATGCCGCCACCCCGAAATAGGCCGCGCGCAGGCTGTGCGCCGTGACCCCCGCCGCCGGACCCTGATGCGAGACGCGACCCTTGAGGAGACACGTCACCCCCGCCGCATCCTTGCAGGCGCGGGCGATGTCCTGATCGACCAGCAGCACCGCCAACCCTTGTGCGCGCACCTGCGCCAGCGCCGCGTAAACCTCGTCCACCACCTTGGGCGCCAGCCCCAGCGCGATCTCGTCGCACAGCAGAACCGCGGGATTGGTGGCCAGCGCGCGGGCAATCGCCACCATCTGCTGTTGTCCGCCCGACAGGTCACTGGGGCGCGCGTGGCGCTTGTCCTTGAGGATGGGGAACAGCCGGTGCAGGGCCGCCAGCGACCAGGGCCCCGGCCGCCCGCGCTGGCCGATGAGTATGTTCTCCTCGACCGTCAGGCTGTCGAACAACAGCCGCCCCTCGGGCACCAGCGCAACCCCGCGCGCCGCCGCCTCGCGCGGGTGATAGGCCCGCCCGTCCAGCGTCAGCCTGCCGCGCCAATCCGGCACCAACCCGCACAAGAGCCGCAGCAGCGTCGATTTCCCCGCCCCGTTGGCGCCGACCAGCGCATGAACCTGCCCGGCCTCGACAGCCAGCGACACCTCGCTCAGCGCGCGCGCCTGTCCGTGAAAGGCGCTGACCCCCTCAAGCCGCAGCATCGGCGGGAACCCCCATATAGAC
>CALEZJ010000476.1 GCA_937927885.1 uncultured Paracoccaceae bacterium
CCGGCCTGTCACGCCGGGGGTCGCGGGTTCGAGCCCCGTCAACCGCGCCACTTTCCTTTTCCAATGCTTTGCCAGCCACTTCGCAAGATGGGCTTTCGCTGTCCCCTCTTCTTCGTGCGTCAATCCTTTCGCAGTCGCGGCCTTGGCCGGGTCGGAATTTCCTTCAGCAGGCCTCCCACTCCCATCCGCCGGATCGCGGCTGCATCCACCGGAACGCCGCAGATCAGCCGCTCCAGCACCCAATCCGCGCCATTTAGCGCAGGCGAGCGCGCGCAGCCCGGCAGACCGACCACCGGAACACCCGCAAGGTCACCCAGAAACAACAGGTTCCCCGGATCGACCGGCATGCCGAAATGCTCGACCCGCCCCCCGGCGCGGACCAGCGCCGCCGGGGCCACGTCGCGGATGTCCGAGGTGGCGGACGCGGTCAGGATCAGGATCAGGTCGGCGTCGAGCCCTGTCAAGGCTCGTGCCAGCGCGGCCTCTTCATGCGCCACCAGCACCTCGGGTGCCAGCGCCACCTCCAGTCGCGCGAGTCGCTCGGCAGTCACGCGCCAACCCTTGTCCGAACCCGGCGTACCTGTCTGGGTCTCGATCATCACGGCCTGACGCAGCAGGGGCGGCGCCAGCGACAGGGCCCCGGCCCCCATGGTGCAGGCCCTTGAAACCGCAGCGCGGTCAAGACCATAGGCGATGATCTTCACAGTGGCGACCATGCCGCCCGCGTCCATTCGTTGCCATTCCGGCACCGTGGCGAGGGTGATCGCGGGGTCGGCGGCGTTGACCGAATGCACCGCCTCGGCCCGGATCTGCGCCAGCCCGGGCCCCGTCGCCAGCAGGTTCACCCGCCCGGTGCCGACCACCTGCAAGGCCAATCCCGGCCCGGCCAGAGCCTCGGCGATGGCCAGCGCGGCCGCGTCCTCGCCCAGATCGTCGGGGCCAAGACGGGCGGCGATGACGCTGGCATGACCCGCCGCCGCCAGCGCCGCCAGATCACCTTGGGCCAGCACCAGCCCCTTGCGCAGCCGCCCGCCAGGCAGGGGCAGCGAGTGTGCCAGCACGGCACCGAGTGCCTGTGACAGGGGGATTTCGCCAAAGTCCATCAGCGCTGCCGCAGGACCTGGGTGATCTGGGCCAGAACCGAAACCGCGATCTCGGCCGGGGTCTTGGCGCCGATGTCGAGGCCGACGGGTGCATGGATGCGCGCCAGCGCCTCCTCGGACAGGCCTGCCGCGCGCAGCCGCTCCAGGCGCTTGGCATGGGTGCGTGACGAACCCAGACAGCCCAGATAGAAGCAGTCGGACCCCAGCGCCGCCAGGATCGCCGGATCGTCCAGCTTGGAATCATGTGTCAGCGTGACCACTGCGGTGCGGGCGTCCAACCCCTCGGCCGCGAGCGCCGCATCCGGCCATTCCGCGACGATGCGCACCCCGTCAAAGCGCGCGGCGGCGGCGAAACTGTCGCGCGGGTCGATCAGCAGGGGGTCATAGCCCGCCAGCCGCGCCATGGGGACCAGCGCCTGCGCGATATGCACCGCGCCAACCACCATCAGCCGCAAGGGCGGGTTGAAGAGGGCGATGAACTCGCCGGTTTCCTGCATGCCCGACCGGTCGGCGCGAAAGCGCTCGGGTGCGTCGGCGGGGCCCAGAAGGCGGCGCGCCCAGCCTTCAGGGGTCACGCCGTAAGCCAGCGGACGACGCGCGGCGCGGGCCGCGACAATGGCCTCCAGCATTGCAGTCGGCAGGCCGCCGCCCACCGGTTCCACCAGAACCCGGATTGTGCCGCCGCAGGCCAGCCCGACGGCAAAGGCATCATTGTCGCTGACCCCGTAGGTCAGCACCCGGCCCCGGCCATCGGCCAGCGCGTCCAGCGCCTCGCCCACCACCGCGCCTTCGACACAGCCGCCGGAAACCGAGCCCATGATCTCGCCCGCGCCCGAAATCGCCAACTGGCTCCCGGCCTGACGTGGCGCCGAGCCCCAGGTTTCAATCACGGTGGCAAGTGCAGCGCCCCGGCCCTCGCGGTGCCACTGAAGGGCGATTTCGGGGATCTGGTCATGCTGCATGGCGGGTCCTCCCGCGAGCAGTATAGCCGGGGCGCGGCACGGCGCCAGCGCGACCTTTGGGGCGGTTCAGACCAGCGCAGCCACCGCTTTCGGGTCGGCGACATGGGCATTGTGCGGCAGGTCGGGCAGAAACAGCGCCCCGGGGTCGAGGGCGCGCATTGTTGCTGGGGTGGCCATCGGATCGGCGGTTCCGGCGACCATGCGCAGCGGGCAGCGCACGGCGCGGAAGGTGGCGGGCACATCGGTGTCGCTGACCTCGCCGACGCGCGGGTTCATCGCCAACGCAAAGCCCCCGTCGACGGCGCGCACGCCCGCCGCCGCCTCGGGCGCGTCCGGGGGGACCAGTCCGAACAGGCCCGAGACCTTCATGTAGCGCTCCTGCGCCTCGTCGAAGGTGGCAAAGACCTTTGCCGGGCGGGCGGCCAGGGCACGCATCAGCGCGATGTCCTCGGCGCTCCAGTCGGTCTTGACCGCAAGGGTGATCAAGCGCGCGGGCAGGGGGCCGTGTCGACCCGAGACCAGAGTCGCCCCTACCACCCCGCCAAAGGAATGACCCAGCAGGGTGACGCGTGCCGGGTCCTCGTCCGCGATCAAGGCGGCGACATCGGCGGCATGGTGGTCAAAGGAAAAGGGTCCGTCCGAGGGCGAGCGGCCATGGCCGCGCATGTCCGGGGCCAGCCAGCGCAAGCCGCGAGCGGTAAGGTGGCGCGCCACCCCGTGCCAGACCGCGCCGGTCGCGCCCATGCCGTGCAGCAGAACCACCAGATCGCGGCCTGCGCCGCCGCTTGCGATGAACAGGTCCTGCCGCATGGTGCCTCCGGGTTGTGCGGGGCCAGACTGGGCGGGCGAGGCCCGCTTGGCAAGGGGGGAGTGGCCCGGCGCAATCGGCAGGCCGGGCGCTGCGGTCCCTGGGGTCAGGGGTTCAGAATCGCCATCAGACGGGCTTTCTCGCCATGGTCGGCCGGGTCCGACAGCGCCTCGGCCAGCGCCTGCAGCGAGGCGATGGAATGCGCGGCGCGGAAGGTGTCGACATGGGGCAGCAGCGCGCGGATCCCCGCCGCGCGCGGCGCAAAGCCATCCCAGCGGAGCAGCGGATTGAGCCAGATCAGGCGCTTGCACGAGAGATGCAGCCGTTCGGCCTCGCGGGTGAGCAGCGCCGCGTCGTCGCGGTCCAGCCCGTCGGTGATCAGCAGAACCACCGCCCCCTGTCCCAGCACGCGGCGCGACCAGTCGCGGTTGAAAGCGCGAAGGCTGGCACCGATCCGCGTGCCGCCCTGCCAGTCGCGGGCCTGATGCCCGGCGGCCCCCAGCGCGGCATCCACGTCGCGGTTGCGCAGGTGGCGGGTGATGTTGGTCAGCCGGGTGCCAAAGGTGAAGGCGTGCACCTTGGCCCAGCCCTGACCCTGCCGGTTGGCGACGGCGTGGACAAAGTGCAGCACCATGCGCGAATAGGCTGCCATCGAGCCCGAGATATCACACAGCACCACCAGCGCGGGCCAGCGGGTGCCGGGCTTGCGGCGCACGAGGGCGCGCACCTCGCCCCCCTCGCGCGCGGCGCGGCGCAACGTGCGGCGCCAGTCGGCCTGCCGTCCGGTCGGGTCGGCCGCCAGTCGGCGGGTGGGCAGGGGCTTTACCGGCAGTGACAGGCGGGCCAGCATGCGTTTCGCCGCCGCCGCCTCGGCTGCGGACATCTGTTCGAAATCGAGGTTGCGCAACCGCTCGTCGGTCGAGGCGGTCTGCGTCGCGTCCACCTCGATCTGCGTTTCGCCGTCCTCGTCCTGCGGGGTGTCTTGCGGCGGCGGCCCCTCGGCCCCGTCCAGCAGCGCCTCGGCGGCGCGTTTGGCGGCGGCGGCGGCGGCCTCTTCCTCCTGCACGCCGCGAATGGCGGGCAGCATCAGGGACATCATGTGCTCCATGTAGCGCGGATCGCGCCAGAACAGGCGGAACACCTGATGAAAGACCTGCCGCTCCTCGGGGCGTCTGACAAAG
>CALEZJ010000477.1 GCA_937927885.1 uncultured Paracoccaceae bacterium
CGCCCGCGAGTCGCGACGCCGTTGAAACCCTCGGGCCAGGCGCCAAAGAATTCCAGCCCGATATCGTTATAGATGTCACCCAGCATGCCGTTGACCCAGCCGCCCGGGCGATAGGCCTCCAGCGCCTCGTCCCAGCTCGCCACCATATAGGGCGTATAGAGGACGGCAATGCGGGAATCGTAACTGGTCATCGGCCAGTTCAGCATCAGCTGCACTTCATTGGCGACGAAAAGGTCGAAAACCTCCTGTTGCCCGCCCAGTTCGTTCTGAAAGAACACGTTGACCGCGATGTCTCCGCCCGAGGCTTCCTCGATGAGTGCGGCCCAGCGTTCGATGGCGTCGCCTGCCGCCGACCCGCGCGCACCGGAATCGGTGGCCAGGCGCAGAGTGACGGATTGTGCCTGCGCAAACCCCGCGCCCAAGGCGAGGCCGACCGCAACGGTCGCTGAAAAGACGGTTGGATATTTCATGGTCGGCTCCCTGATGTCGTGATCCCCCGATATCGGGACATAAGTGTACTGATTTGTCAACTGCGTCTTGCGATTCCGGGGCGGATTGCGCTGGCGGCATGATCGCGGATGCGGCGGCAAGGATCCGGATTGCGCCGCGTCCCGTCGCCGCCGTCGCACGGCGCCGTGCCCAGGATGAACCGCCAGCCGGACCATCGGCACCGGCGCAATCCGCAAACCCACAGACAGAGTTCCGCAACAACGCCCTTGCCAGCCGTCGACCGGTAGGTTAAACGTTTAACTGTAAATCGTTTAACCCGCACGAATCGGTGCCGTGAATGCCTAGAAAAAGACCTACTATCAAGGATGTAGCGGTTCTTGCCGGGGTATCGACCGCAACGGTCTCGAACGTTTTCAACGACACCAAGCCCGTGAACGCCGCCCTGCGCGAGCGGGTCGAGGCCGCGGCGCGCCAGCTTGATTATCAGGTGGACCGGGCCGCCTCGCAGCTTCGCTCGGGGCAGACGCGCGTGATCGGCGTTCTGGTGCCGGATCTGGACGATGCCTTCTTCACCTCCCTCGTCTCGCGGCTCGAGGTGATGGCCGGCAAGGATGGCTACGACGTTATCGTGTCCAGTTCGCGCGACGATCCCGCGGTTGAGAAATCGCGCTTGCGCGCGCTGCTGGGCTGGCGCCCGTCGGGTCTGGTGGCGGTGCCCTGCACCGATACGCTGCCGCAGGTGCTGATCGAGGAAGCCAGACGCATCCCCGTCGTTCTCGCCGACCGTGTCGTATCCGAGGGGGCGCCGGCCGATGCGGTGACCATCGACAACGCCGAGGCGGGCGCGATCGCGGCGCGGCACCTGGTGGCGATGGGGCACCGGCATGTGGTGATCGCGGCCTCGGATCTGTCCATCGCGCCGATCCGCGAACGCCTGCGGGGCGCCCGGGATTTCATGCTGTCCGCAATCGGCACTGCGCCGGTTGTCGTCGAACTGGGGTCGAACAGCGTGACCGGCGCAGAGCGTTACGCGCATTGGCAAGAGCGGCATGCCCGCCCGACTGCCGTCCTGGCGCTGACGAATGTAACGACGCTGGCGGTGCTGTCGGCACTGGCACAGGCGCGGGTGGACATCCCTGATCAGGTCTCGGTCATCGGTTTCGACGATTACGCCTGGATGAGCGCGCGCAAGACCGCGCTTACCGCGATCCGCCAACCGGTTGATCTGATGGCGCAATCGGTCTGGGACAGGCTGACGGCCCGAATGCGGGGTGAAACCGGTGCCCCGGTGGCTATCCGGCTGGCGGCTTCGCTGCAGGTGCGCGACTCGGTTCGCAGCCTCCCTGCAATCCAGCCGTCCGAAAGCGCTGCCGAGGGGCCCGCGCCCCGGTCTGGTGACGCGAAGTCAGCCCTGCACTGATGCCGACAGGCGCCAGAGCACAAAGCGTAGGGAGGCGCGGGTGCGAACAAGGAAACTGACCGATCTTCTGCCGTTCATCGCCCCGGTTCACATCCTGATCCTGAGCGTGATCGTGCTGCCCGCGCTCTACGTCGCCTGGCTGAGCCTGATGCAATCGACCTTTGGGCAAGCCCCCTCGTTCGTCGGTTTCGCCAATTTCCGGCGGGTTCTGGCGGATCCGGCGTTTCGCAGCGCGCTGTGGAACACCGTGGTTCTTGTCATGGTCGCGGTGCATCTCGAACTCGTGGTCGGACTACTCCTGGCGCTGCTCTTTGCCAGCGGCCTGCCGTTTCGCCGCGTGCTTCTGGTCTGCACGCTGGCACCCTATGCGGTGAGCGAGGTCATCGCCGTGGTGAGCTGGCGCTATCTCTTCGATCCGGATGCCGGGCCGGTGACGCAACTGCTGCTGTCGCTGGGATTGCCGGTGCTGGATTGGTCGTTCGAGCCAATGCATGCGATGATCCTGATCGCCCTGCTGACCATCTGGCTGCACCTGCCCTTTACCTTCATCATCCTCTATGCCGCGCGGCTGGCGATTCCCGCCGATCTCTACGAGGCCGCCCGCATCGACGGCGCCCGCCCCTGGCAGGCCTTCCGCCGGGTGACCCTGCCGCTGCTGGGACCGGCCATCGTCGTGGCGCTGCTGTTTCGCTACATCTTTGCCTTTCGCATCTTTTCCGAGGTCTGGCTGCTCACCGGCGGCGGCCCCGCCCGCACCACCGAAGTCGTCGCCGTCTATCTCTACCGCGAGGCCTTACCTACAACGCCTTTGGCACGGCATCGGCAACCGCATGGATCATGGTTCTGGCGTCGCTGTTGCTGGCGCTGGGTTATGTGGCGCTGTTGCGCAAGCAGGTGACCGGCAATGCGCATTGACCGTCTGCTGATCGGGCTGGGCAAGGGTCTCGCGGTTGCGGTGCTGCTGGCTTGGTCGCTGGTGCCGATCGCCTTCGTGGTGATCTCGTCCTTCAAGCCGGGGCGTGACATCTTTGCCGTGCCGCCGCGCCATGCCTTTTCCCCGACGCTGGACCATTATGCCGCGCTCTGGACGCGCTGGGGCGTGTTCTTTGACGGATTGTGGAACAGCCTGCTGATCACCGCCGGGGCCACGGCGCTGGCCGTGATCGCCAGCACCTGCGCAGGCTATGTCTATTCGCGCAATGCCGGTCGGTTGCTGAACGGGAGTGTCCTGTTCCTGATCGTGGTGCGGCTCATTCCGCCCATCGTCATCACGTTGCCGCTGTTTCCCATCGTCAACCTTCTGGGACTGAATGACACCCATCTGGTGCTGATGGTGCTTTATGCGACGTTCTTCGTGTCCCTGGGCACGGTGCTGATGCGCACCTTCATCGACCAGATCCCGCGCGAGCTGGACGAGGCGGCGCAGATCGACGGGGCCGGGCGGCTGACGATCCTACGGCGGATCATCGTACCGCTGGCCGCTCCGGGAATTCTGGCGGTTGCGGTGTTCGTGGTGGTGTTCGCCTGGAACGAATTCCTGTTCGCCTTCATCTTTACCGGCACCAACGCCAAGACCGCCCCGCTGGTCATTTCCGAGATGATCGGCTCCATCGATGGGGTGGACTGGGGGATCCTGTTTGCCGCCTCGACCGTGCAACTGGCGCCCGTGCTGCTGTTCGTCGTGTTCATGAACCGATTTCTGGTGGCCGGGCTGACCGCTGGCGCCACCAAGGGATGACTGACCGTCTGCAAGGGAGGAAACCATGACAGACCCGAGAACCGGACTGACGCGCCGCCGCCTGCTGGGCACGGCCTTGGGGGGCGCCGCCACGATGGCCGCGCTACCAACCTGGGCGCAGACCCGCACGCTGAATATTCTCAGCCATGCCGTGCATGAGCGCGTGCTGGGCGCGGGAGACGCGGATCTGCTGAGCGCGTGGAAAAGCGACAACGGCGCCACTCTCAGCTTTACCACCTTCGATTCGAACCCGTTGCAGGACAGGCTGTTTCGCGAGGCGAGCCTGCCCGCAACCGATTACTCGGTGGGCTATCTGATCGATAACCGTCCGACCTCGGAAATCGCGGCGCTGTTCGAGCCCCTGGGCCCGCGGAATGCCGCCGATCCGATCGAGGATTTCGCCGACATCGCCCCCGGACTGATCCAGGGCATGACGGTTGACGGCAACCTGATCGGCATTCCGGTGCGCCACGCCACGCAGGGGCTCTTCTACAACGAGGCGATGCTGGAGGAAGCGGGTATCACCGCGCCGCCAGAGACGCTGGAAGAGCTGATCGAGCAGGCCAACCGGCTGACCTTCACTTCGGCCTCGGGCACGCCGGTGACCGGGATGGTGCTGGCCAGTGATCTGGCGGTGTTCCCGGTGATGTTCGCCCGCGCCTTTGGCGGCGATTTCATCACCGCCGATTTCCGGCTAGTGCCCGATCGCGGCGCGATGGAGCAGGGTCTGTCGGCCTTGCGGAGCATGTTCGAGACCGGGGCGCTGCCTCGCAGCTATGCGACCACGCGCAATGACGACATGGTGTCATGGATCCAGCAAGGCCGGGCCGCTTTCACGGTGCTGCCCTTCGCCCGCCATGCGCAACTCAACAATCCCGAGCAGAGCAACTTCCCCGGCAGGATCAAGGCGATTCCCTTCCCCGGCTCTGCCAGCCTGCCCGCGGGCACGCCCATGTCAGCCGTGGTCGAGGCCTGGGCCATGGTCATCCCGCGCAACGCTACCGACAAGGATCTGGCCTGGTCCTACATCCGCGAAGTGTCGAGCAAGCGTGTCACGCTGGGCATGGCGTTGAACGGGAACGGTCCGGTGCGGGTGTCGAGCTATGCCGACCCTGCCCTGATCGAACGCAACCCCGTTGCGGAAATCGAGGCGCGGGTTCTGGCCACCGCGCGCGGTGCCTTCCCGCCCTTCCCCGAAGCGGCGCGTGCCCAGGCGACCATGCTCGAAGAGGTGCAGCTTGCCGTGCTGGGCCGCAAGAGCGTGGCCGATGCCGTCTCGGCGATCATCGATCGCGTCGGGCCGCTCATGCCCGCCTGACCGTTCGGGCCGGGCCCAACGGCCCGGCCTCTCCCCTCTCTCCATCATCTCAACAAGGACTGACCGATGACCGCCCCCCAGGTCCGCAGCATCGAAGAACCCGCGCGCCAGATCCCCGTTTCCGCCGAATACGATGTTCTGGTCGTCGGCGGCGGCCCCTCGGGCCTGACCGCAGCCCTTGCCGCATCCGAGGACGGATTGCGCGTCGGGCTGGTGGAGAGCCGCAGCTTTGTGGGCGGCAACATGACCATCGGTCTGCCGGTGCTGGGCTTTCTGGGCCAGAAAGGCAACCGCATCATCGACGGGCTGCCCGAAGCCTTCATCCGGCGCCTGCGCACCGAACGCGACGGCGCCAGCGAACACCGCCCCTGCCCGCTGCACATGGGCATCACGCTGGTCGAGCCCGAAGCGGTCAAGACCGTGGCGCTGGAGATGCTGACCGAGGCCGGGGTCGATGTGCTGTTCTACACTTTCTTTGCCGGCGTGGTGATGGACGGCGAGACGATCCGCGGCATCATCACCGAAAGCAAGAGCGGCCGCAGCGCCCTGCTGGCGCGGATCGTCATCGACTGCACCGGTGACGCTGACGTGGCCTACCGGGCCGGCGTGCCCTGCGAAAAGGGCAATGAACAGGGTGGCATGCAGCCCCCCACGCTGATGTTCTGTCTGGGCGGGGTGGATACCGACGCCTTGCGCATGTCCATCGCCAATTCCCCGCCCGAGGCCCGCACCTATCTGACCGATTTCATTCCCGCCGAATACTTTGGCCAGAACCACCAGTTCATCGTGGTCGGCCTGCGCGAGTTGATGGCCAAGGCCAAGGCCGAAATGGGGCTGACCATCCCAAACGAGCGGACGATCATCATCACCGGCCTGAAAAAGGGCGAGGTCTGGATCAACATGACCCGTGTCGCCGGAACCGACGGAACCGATGCGCGCAGCCTGACCAAGGGCGAGATCGAGGGGCGCGGCCAGATCGACGACATCGTCACCTATCTGGTCAATTACGTTCCGGGATTCGAGAACGCCTATTTCACCAAGACCGCACCGTTTCTGGGCATCCGCGAAACCCGGCGGATCAAGGGCCAGTATG
>CALEZJ010000478.1 GCA_937927885.1 uncultured Paracoccaceae bacterium
GGCCCGCGATCAGCAGCCACAGCGCGACCTCGCCGTAACGCCGCTCCAGCGCGTTGATCGGCTCGGGTCCCAGGCCGCCACTCAGCCCTTGCCAGAACAGCCATGCCGCCCAGGCCGCGCCCAGCGCATAGACCGGCCAGGCGGGGAGAGCGCGCAAAGCCCGGTTGATCGTCTGCACCATCAGTAATTCGCCCGCAGGTCCATGCCCGCGTACAGGCCGGCGACCTCGGACTCGTAGCCATTGAACATCAGCGTATCGATGCGTGGCGCGAACAGGCCCCCACCGACGCGCCTTTCGCTGGCCTGAGACCAGCGCGGATGATCCACCGTCGGATTGACGTTGGAATAGAACCCGTATTCGCGCGGATTGATCACATTCCAGCTTGCCGGTGGCTGGCTGTCGGTCAGGGTGATGCGCACGATCGACTTGATCGACTTGAACCCGTACTTCCACGGCACGACCAGCCGGATCGGCGCACCGTTCTGGTTGGGCATCGGCTGGCCCCATATGCCGGTTGCCAGCAGCGTCAGCGGATGCATCGCCTCGTCCAGCCGCAGGCCCTCGACATAGGGGAAGGGCATGACACGCTGGCGCACACCCGGCATGACATCAGGCTGCAAGGTGGTTTCAAAGGCGACATAACGGGCCGAGGATTGCACGCCGACCTTGGTCAGCACATCCGCCAGTTCGACCCCGTTCCAGGGGATCACCATGGACCAGGCCTCGACGCACCGGAACCGATAGATGCGCTCCTCGACGGTGAGGCCATCCAGCAGATCGGCCAGCGCATAATCGCCCGGTCTGTCGACCAGACCATCGACCCGGATGCTCCAGGGCTGGGTCACCATGCGATGGGCGTTGCGGGCGGGGTCGTCCTTTCCCGCGCCGAATTCGTAAAAGTTGTTATAGTTGGTGATCTGCTCCAGCGTGTTCGGCTCGAGCCCCTGCGCCCGCGATGGCGCTGCCAGCCCCAGTGTGGCCGCGCCACCCAGTCCGGCCAGAATCTGGCGCCGGTTCAGCCATGTCGCCAGCGGCGTCGCTTCGGCGCGGGTCAGAGTATTTGTCCAGCGGTGGGCCATCTGAGGTCTCCTGTGACTGCGTGACCATATTACGCGCGCCAGAGCCTGCGGTTTCACCCTCACATGGGAATAATGCGATTTCTCGCTCAACAAAACGTGACTGGACCTTTCTGCATGCGGTTGCTTGGCCGCACTGTTCCGAATTTCAAGCACCGCTCACGCGATTTTCAGACTGATCCGCGACGCTTCGGGCTGCGTTTTCCGCTCAGATGCCAAGGCGGCATCCGGACCCACAACAGGAGAACGACCATGATCCGCACGACCCTTCTTGCCCTGACCGCCTCGACCGCCCTCGTAGGCGCGGCCTATGCGCAGACGATGGACATCGTCGACACCGCTGTCGCCAACGGCAGCTTCACCACCCTGGTCGCCGCCGTGCAGGCCGCCGGTCTGGTCGACGTGCTGAAGGGCGAAGGCCCGTTCACCGTCTTTGCCCCGACCGACGCCGCCTTTGCCGCGCTGCCCGCCGGCACGGTCGAGGCCCTGCTGAACGACATCCCCACCCTGACCGGCATCCTGACCTATCATGTCATCCCCGGCGCGGTGATGGCGAGCGACCTGTCCGAAGGGCTGACCGCCGCCACCGTGAACGGCGCCGAAGTGACCTTTACCCTGGCGAACGGCGCGCAGATCAACGGCGCCAACATCGTCATGACCGATGTGCAGGCGTCGAACGGTGTGATCCATGTCATCGACGCGGTGATCCTGCCGCCCGCGAACTGAGTGTGAAAAGGCCCCCGGTTCTGCCGGCGGCCTTCTCGTCAGACGTAACGGTTGAAGAGATTTTCCAGCCGCTCCTGCCGCCCCGATCGAGGGCGCGGATCGATTGCACGGCTCTCGACCATCCGGGTGATGCTGGCGAGGTCCGACGACAACAGCGCCGCCCCCTCTGGCCTATCCCAGCCCGCATAGCGCTGGCGCCGCGCCGCCTCCAGCCGGTCATCCGCCAGCATCCGCGCCGCCGCCTTCAACCCCGCCGCGCAAGTGTCCATCGCGCCGACATGCGACAGGATCAGATCCTCGGGATCGAGGCTCTGGCGCCGGATCTTGGCGTCAAAGTTGGTTCCGCCGGTGGTGAACCCACCCGCGCGCAGGATTTCGTAATAGGCTGCCGCCACTTCGGGCACGTTGTTCGGGAACTGGTCGGTGTCCCAGCCGGACTGGTAATCATTGCGGTTCATGTCGATCGACCCGAAAATCCCCAGCGCCGCCGCCGTGGCGATTTCGTGTTCAAACGAATGCCCGGCCAGAATGGCGTGGCCCTGTTCGATATTGACCTTTACCTGCCCCTCCAGCCCGAAATCCTTCAAGAACCCGTAAACCGTCGCCACGTCGAAATCATAC
>CALEZJ010000479.1 GCA_937927885.1 uncultured Paracoccaceae bacterium
CCTCGCGGCGGATCAGGCGGCTGCCGAGGTGATCGGGAAGGCTGATGCCGAACGGGCCGAGGCCGCCCGGGCCACGGCCCGGGCCCATGTGGTCACGGCCGGACTCACCGCCCTGACCGAGGAAATGGCCGCCGGGACCCTGCGCGTGCGGGAAGGCGGTCGCGTGACCGCGCGTGGACCGTAGCTATTGCGCCCGTCCTACCCCGAAATCGCCCCCGCCGTGCAGGCGGCCGCGACCATTGCGGAACAGACCCGCGCGGCGCGGCGCGAGGCAGATGCCGTCTCCCGGGCGATGGACGACGCCCAAAAGAAGGCGATGGACGAGATTGCACGCGCCCGGGTCGTGGCGAAATCCGAGATCGATAGGGAGCGCGACGCCGCCCGGACCGAAATCGAAACCGAGTGGCAGGCGTTGACGACGGAATTGCAAACGAAGTGCGGGGAGCTTGAACAACAGTCGGCCGAACTTGAGAAACGCCTGACCCGCGTTGGCTGGCTGCTGAATATGCTTGAGCGCCTCTGGCCAAAATTCGTGCGCTGGTTGTCGCATCCTGACCTTCCCGCAGAGATCAAGGAGGAGGGCATCGGCATCGCCACCGAGGCGATCAGCGTGTTGGGGGCCTTGCGGCAGGACGATCCGGATCCGTGACGCCTGTTGCTCCAAGTTGAAGGTGACGGATCGCCCCGCATCTGGGCGCGGGGGGCAGGGTGTGCCGCCTGTGGTCCTTATGTGACGAGGGTGATCAACCTTTGATGAAGGGTGCCGCTGGTCCGGATTCGCCAGTTACGGCAGCGCCGGGAAATCCCCGCGCCGGTGCCGGTCGACCATGGCGCGCAGGGGTTCCGGGGCCAGCACCTCCACCGCGTCGCCCCACATGTAAAGATGCCAGGCCATCTCCAGATGGCCCGAGGCGGTGAAGCGGACGGTCAGGCTGCCGTCTGCCTCTTCGGTCATCTCCTGTGTTGGGTGGAAAAGGAACTCTCGCGCAGTGGGGGCTGCGGCGGGGGAGAAGCGCCACGTCACCTCGCCGTATTCAGCGTCGGTGTGGAAACTCCCGAAGGCGCGGGCCGCGTGGGCGGTCAGGTCAAACTCCGAGTCTCGGGCGAAGCTGTCGGCTTCCAGCCGGGCCGAGGTGATGCGGTCCAGCCGGTAATGCTGCATCCGCCCGTCCCCGCCCGCCTCGCGCGCGACGAGGTAGCGGCGGGTGCCGAGGAGCAGGCCGTGCGGTTCCAGCCGCCGCGCGCGGTCGGCGTCGCGGCCCCCGGCGTAGACGACCGTCAGCACATGCGGCCCCTTCAAAGCCGCGCCGATCACGCCCATCAGGTCCGGTCCAACGCGCACCCGCGGGCCGGGGCGCGAGGCGAAACCGTGCGCTTCCAGCACCGCTTCGGCATCGGCTTCGGCCCGGCGGGCGTGCGGGCCCGGCATCGCGGCCAAGAGCAGGTCGCGCAGGCCGGACAGGGCGCGCACCTCGGTCGCCAGCCCCTCGCGCTCGGCCCGGCGGATGGCAAGTTCCAGCGCCGCCAGTTCGCTGTCGCGGATGCCCTGGGCCAGCATCAGCCGGGCGTCATCGGCGCGCAGTTTCCAGAACTTGCGCCGCTCGTCATCCACCCGCGTGATGCAATGGGGGAACATCTCCTCCAGCGCTTTCGTCATCCGCTGCGCGGTGCGGCGGTCGACGCCGAACTCCTCCTCGATCTCGGTCAGCGAAACGCCCAGATAGCGGGCGGTCGCGAGTTCCGCGAGGCGCAGGAGGTCGGCGGCTTTCTGGAAGGACATCGCAGCACCCTGTCAGGATTTGCCACCCTTATGCCCCAGATTGAGGGTGTTGACGATTCCTTTACCACGAGTCCGCCCCGCCCCTTTCCCCAGGAGACGCCGATGCAGATGAACCACGCCGCCTTCGCCCGTTCGCCCGCCCTGCGCGTCTCGCTCAAAAGGGGCCTTGCGCGCCAGGCCATCGCGACCGCAGACCGCGACGCGCCCGATATGCCGGGCCTAATTCGCATGGCGGCAGGCCTGCGCCCGAACGCCAAGGCGGTGGAACGCCTTGCCCTTCGGCTGAAGGGGCGCCCCGGTGTGGTGCGTGTGACGAAGGCCGAGGGCGGCAAGGCGCTGACTTTCCTCACCCGCGCGGTGCGCGAGGTCGAGGCGCGGGTCGAAGGCGCGACGGTGTTCCACGAAACCGGCCTGATCTATCTGCGCGCCCGGGTCGGGATGATGGGCCCGATCCTCGGCTTCCAGCTTTCCGCCGTCAGCTTCTGCGCCCATGCGCTGGAGCGGCTGGTGGAACGGTCCTATATCGACCTTCAGACTGCACTGCTGCCGCAGGTCGATGCCGAGGCGCAGGCCATCTTCCGCGGCTGGGATCGTGCGGCCCGGATCGAGGAGGCGGGCGACGAATACTATTCCGCCGAAACACCCGGCCTCTGGGCCGGCGGGCATGACGAGATGGCGCTGGACCCGGACTGGGGCCTGTCCAACGGCTGCGGGCGCCTGCCGGTCTTTTCCGCCCGCACCTTCCTCTCCGCGGCCGAGATGCGCCCGACCATCTGGCTGCGCTGGAAGGATGATCCCGCCTGCCGGATGGCATGAGGCAAGGGGTTGATCGGGCGGGATTTCCCGGCAAGGTTGGGACAAGGGCAAAGGCAGGTCAGGTATGAACGCATTCCGGTTTCTCCATTCTTCCGACCTGCATCTGGGCCGCGCCTTCGGCGGTTATCCCGAAGGCATCCGGCACAGGTTGCGCGAGGCGCGGCATGGGGCGATTGCCCGGCTGGCGCAGGCCGCGCGGGCGGGCGGGGCCGGGGTGGTGCTGCTGGCGGGCGATACGTTCGACGCCGAAACCCCCGCGCCCGAGACGCTGCGGCAGGCCCTGCGCGCGATGGGGGAAGAAGGCGATCTGACCTGGGTCCTGCTGCCCGGCAACCATGACAGCCTTGCCGCATCCGAACTCTGGCGGCGCATCGCACAGGACGCGCCCGCGAACCTGCGGGCCATCACCGATGATGCGCCGGTGGAACTGGCCCCCGGCCACTGGCTCCTGCCTGCGCCTTGCACGCAGCGCCGCCCCGGCCGCGACCTGACCGAGGCGATGTCGGCCCCCACGCCCGAAGGCGCGCGGCGGATCGGGCTGGGCCACGGCGCGATCACCGATTTTTCCGGCGAGGAAGGGGCGACCGGCATCATCCCGCCGGATCGCGCCGCGCGCTCGGGCCTTGATTACCTCGCTCTTGGCGATTGGCACGGCCAGATGCCGGTGACGCCCGCCACCTGGTATTCCGGCACGCCGGAACCCGACGGGTTCAAGCATGACACGCCGGGGCGGGCGCTGCTGGTTACGCTGGACGGCCCCGCGCAGGTGACGCCGGCGGAGACTGCGCAGTTCCGCTGGATGCGCCCGGCGCTGGACCTGCTGCCGGGCGAGGATGTGGACGCGCGCCTCGCCGCCGCCCTGCCTGTGGCGCGCGCGCGGGATCACCTGCTGCGGATCACCGTGACGGGGCGCCTTCCGCTGGCCGACCGCGCCGCGCTTGAGGCGGCACTGGACGCCCGCGCGCCGGATTTCGGCTGGTTCGAGGCGGACCTCGCGGCCCTGGCGGTCGAGGCGCTGCCCGAAGACCTCGACCAGATTGGTCGTGCGGGCGCGCTGCGTCAGGCGGCCGAGGTGCTGCTGGCCGAGGCCGGGGATGCGGCCCTCAGCCAGGCGGACCGCGACACGGCACAGGCGGCGCTCGCCCGGCTTTACGCGCTCACGCAGGAGGTGCGGGCATGAGGCTGCGGGCGATCGAACTGACCAACGTCCGCCGCTTTGCGGGCCAGCGCGCGCGGCTGTCGGGCATCGGCGACGGCATCACCGTGCTGTCCGAACCCAACGAATTCGGCAAATCCACCTTCTTCGACGCGATCCATGCGCTGTTCTTTGAAAAGCATGGCAGCCGGAACGCCGCGATCAAGGCGCTGCAACCCCATGCCGGGGGCGCACCCGAGGTGGCGGTAGAGGTGGACCTGCCCGAAGGCAGGTTCCGCATCGCCAAGCGCTGGATCAGCAAGGCACAGGCGCAGGTTCTGGACGCCACAGGCCGCCTGATCGCCCAGGCCGACGAGGCCGAGGCCTGGATCGACCGGCTGATGGGCGGTGGGCTTGCCGGGCCTTCGGGCCTCTTGTGGGTCCGGCAGGGGCTGATGGGGCTTGAATCCGACGACAAGCGCGAACGGGAACGCGACCTGTCGGCCCGGCGGGACCTCATGTCCTCGGTCGCGGGCGAGATCGACATGATGACCGGCGGGCGGCGGATGGATGCGGTGATCGACCGCGTGGCCGAGGCGTTGGCGAAGCTGGCAACCGATGGCGGCCGCCCGAAGGCCGGGGGCGAATGGAAGCGCGCGGTCGACGAGGCGGCAGCGCTGGCGGCGGAAGAGGCGGTGCTGCGTCCGCGGGCAGAGCGGCTTTCGGGCGATCTGGCCCGGCGGACCGAGGTGAACCGCACGCTGATCCGCGTGACCGATCCTGCCGATGCCGCCCTCCGCGCGCAGGCGCTGACCGAGGCGCAGGCCGCGCATCAGGCCGCGCTGGCGCATCAGGCCGAGGTGGAGAAGGCCGAAACCGCCCTGCGGCTTGCCCGGCTGGATGCCGACCGCGCCGGGCAGGAGATCGCGGCGGCGGAAACGCTGGCCACTCGCGTGGCCGTCGCACAGACCGCGCTGACGAAGGCGGAAGACGCCGCCACCGCCGCCCGCGCCCGTGCCGATGACCTTGGACAGCGCGACCGCGCCGCGACCGGGGCCGCCGAGGCGCTTGCGCACCAGACCCGCGACCTGCGGACCCGCCTTCAGGCCGCGACCCGGGCCGAGACAGCTCAGGCCGCAAAGGCACAGGCCGAGGACCTGCAACGCCGCCTCGACCGCGCGACAGGGTTGCAGACGACCCTCGACCAGACCCGCGCGCAACGGGCGCGGATTACCGTGACCGCCCGGATGATCGAGGCCGCCGACAAGGCGCAATCCGCGCTCGACCTTGCCCGCGCGCGGGCCGAGGCGCAGGC
>CALEZJ010000480.1 GCA_937927885.1 uncultured Paracoccaceae bacterium
CATCGGGGTCGCAGGGATAGCCCATCTGGGTCAAGAGCCGTTGCAGGATCTTCACCGCATTGGCGCCGGCATTCACATACATGTCGAAAACGCTGGCCTGCACCGCCTGCGGCAATTGCGCCAGACGCGGGCGGTTGAAGTAATGTTCGACGAAAATCTGCTCGGCCTGCGCGCGGGTCAGCGCCTTGACATCGGCCACGTCCACCTTGCCGTCGCCGGTCACGTCCAGCCCCAACTGGCGCATGGTGCCGATGGTCACACCGTATTTCGTCGCCCCGCCCGGATCGTCGGGGTCGTTCACGAAGCCGCCCTCTCGGGCAACGATCTCTTTCGCGATATCCGCAACTGTCGGCATCCCAGCCCCCTTCTGCCCTCCGCCCGGATCGGCGGATCGCGAAAAAGGTGAAGCGTTGCCGTTAACCCCTTGTTAACCGGGCGGCCGTTGCGAAGCGGAAGACAGGATCAGGAATTCGGATCCTGATAGACGCCGGTTTCCTTCAGCGTGTCGATGACCTCGCGCGGCATATAGGTCTCATCATGCTTGGCCAGCAGGTTCTGCGCCTCGAAGCGGCCATTGCGGTAATAGCCCTTGGCGATGGTGCCCTGCCCCTCGGTGAACAGATCCGGGCGCGGGTCGCGGCCGACATAGCTGACCGGAATCTCGGCCGCGCCGTCGGTGATGACAAAATCGAACTCGACCCCGTCGCGGTTGACGATCGAGCCTTCCAGCACCAGCCCGCCAAGCTGGAAATACTCATCCGGCTCGGGCGCGACCTCGACCACCTGCGTCGGTGAACGATAAAGGTTGATGCCATCGCGGAAACCGTAACCGATCAGCCCCGCGGCGATCAGCAATGCCAGTGCAGCCGCGACCAGAACCTGTATCCGGCGGCGCTTCTTCAGAGTTTTCAAACCAGCCATAGTCCTGCCTCATGCTGCCTCGAAGCGGATCGGACGGCGCAGGAACTGCGTGGCCTTGCCCGAAACCCGCACCGGGTCGCCGGTGGTGAGATATTTCGACTCCGTGCCAGACCCAATGAACTCGGGCCTGCGCTGAAGATAGTCTGCCAGGCTTTCCGCCACCAGACCCGCCTGACTGTAAACCTTGACCTGCGTCCCAAGGGCGCGCTGAAACGCCTCCTGGACCAGGGGGTAGTGTGTGCAGCCCAGAATCGCCGCCTCGGGATGCGGCATCCGCCGCAGCAGCGCCTCGACATGGCTTGAAACCAGCGCCTCGGCCAAGATTTCGTCACCCATTTCAATGGCATCGACGACACCGCCACAGGGCTGCGCCTCGACATCCACGCCCACCGCGCGGAAGGCCAGTTCGCGCTGGAACGCCCGGCTGGCGACCGTCGCGGGCGTCGCGAATAGCGCCACATGCTTCACCGCGACCTCGCGGGGCGGCGAATTGTCGCCCCACCGGCGTTCCGTCAGCGCCTCGATCATCGGGACAAACACGCCAAGGACGCGCTTGCCCTCGGGCAGCCAGGTCTCTTGCATCCGTTTCAGGGCGGCGGCGCTGGCCGTGTTGCAGGCAAGGATCACCAGATCGCAGCCCTCGGCCCATAGCCGTTCGACGCCCGCGCAGGTCAGGTTGAAAATATCCTGGGAATCGCGGGTGCCATAGGGGGTGTGCAGATTGTCGCCCAGATAGACCAGCGACAGATCGGGCAGATGCGCGGCGACGGCCTGATGGACCGTCAGCCCGCCCAGACCCGAATCGAAAACACCAACCGCCATGCTGTCCCCCTTATGTCCGCGACGCACCTTCTAGGGCGCATCGCGGGTTTTGGGAATGATTCAGATCAGACGGTGCAAAAAACCTTATTCGGCCGCATGGCGCAAAGGCGCACCGCCGTCGCGGAATTGCCCCAGCAGCTCGGCCCGGCGATGCGCGGCCTCCTGCTCGGCCTTTTCCTTGACCGGGCCATAGCCGCGCACGGCCAGCGGCAGTTCGGCCAGTTCGATGGCGATGGGCATGGTGGCATCGGTAACCTTTGCCATCACCTCGCGCATGTCGGCCTCATATTCGCGAATGGCGGCGCGTTCGCGGCGACGCTCGGCCGAATAGCCGAAGGGATCCAGCGGCGTGCCGCGCAGGCCCTTCATCGCCGCCAGAACCCGGAACCCGCGCAGCATCCAGTCGCCGTACTCGCGCTTTTTCGGCCGTCCCTCGGCATCCACCCCCGGCAGGACCGGCGGCGACAGATGGAAGGACAGCTTCACATCCCCCTCCCACTGCTCGGCCACCTGCCGCGCGGTATCCAGATGCAGCCGCGCGACCTCGTATTCGTCCTTGTAGGCCAGCAGTTTGTAATAGCCCCGCGCGATGCTGTCGCGCAAAGGCGCGGGCGCCTGATCGACCAGCTTGCGGAACCGCTTCGCCAGCCGCTTGCCCTGATAATCGACCAGCCCCGCCGCGCGATAGACGACCGGATCGGGCGGCAGTTGAGTCACCCCGGCGGGCTTTCGCGCCTGATCGGGAAAGGCCATCGCCCAGCGGCCAATCTGAAAGGCGCGCTGGTTTTCCGCCACCTTGGCACCGTTCAGGCGGATCGCCTCGATGATCGCATCCTCGGTCAGCGGGATCAGGCCCCGCTGCCAGCAGGCGCCCAGCACCAGCATGTTGGAATAGATCGAATCGCCCAGCATCCGCAGCGCCAGATCATTGGCGTCGAAGAAGGCCACCTTCTCGCCCAAGCGGGCCTCAAGCGACAGTTTCAGCCGGTCCGAGGGCACCTGAAAATCGCGGAGGCGGGTGAAGTCGCCGGTGATGATCTCATGATCGTTGACCACCGCGCCGGTGCGACCGTTCGCCATCAGCCCGATGGTCTTCGCGCCCGCCGTCACCACCAGATCGCCGCCGACGACGCAATCGGCCTCGCCCGTCGCCACGCGGATCGCGCTGATATCCTCGGGGCGCTTGGCCAGCCGCAGGTGGATATGCACGGCGCCGCCCTTCTGGGCCAGACCCGCCATCTCCATCATGCCCGCCCCCTTGCCGTCGATATGGGCGGCCTGCGCCAGCACCGCGCCGATGGTGACGACGCCGGTGCCGCCGACGCCGGTGATGACCAGGTTATAGGTGCCGGTGATCGCGGGCAGCACGGGCGCGGGCAGGTCGGGAATATCGAACGCCTCGGCCTGCGGTTTGCGCAGCTTGCCGCCGTGGACGGTGACGAAGCTGGGGCAGAAGCCCTTGAGGCAGCTATAATCCTTGTTGCAACTGGACTGGTCGATCTGCCGCTTGCGGCCCAGTTCCGTGTCCAGGGGCACCACCGAAACGCAATTAGACTGGACCGAGCAATCGCCGCAGCCCTCACACACCTCAGGGTTGATCCAGACCCGGCGGTCGGGATCGGGGAACTTGCCCTTCTTGCGGCGGCGGCGCTTTTCGGCGGCACAGGTCTGGACATAAAGGATCGCGCTGACGCCGGGCGAGGTCTCCAGATCGCGCTGCACGGTCATCATCCGGTCGCGTTCCTCGAAGCGCAGCCCCTGCGGAAATTGCTTCGGATCCACGTCCTCTTTCTCGTCATGGACCACGACGACCGGATTGACGCCCATCGCCACCAGTTCGCGGGCGATCTGCGGCGCGGTCAGCCCGCCCTCGTTCGGCTGACCACCCGTCATCGCCACGGCGTCGTTATACAGGATCTTGTAGGTGATATTCGTCCCTGCGGCCAGCGCCGCGCGGATCGCCAGAGATCCTGAATGGTTATAGGTTCCGTCGCCAAGATTTTGGAAAACATGGCCTCTTGTGCTGAACGGAGATTCGCCGACCCAGTTGGCGCCCTCACCCCCCATCTGGGTGAAACCGGTGGTCTCACGACCCATCCACTGCACCATGTAGTGACAGCCGATGCCGGCATAGGCGCGGCTGCCTTCGGGCAGACGGGTCGAGGTATTGTGCGGACAACCCGAACAGAACCAAGGGGTTCTGGTCGCAATCTCAGGTGCATTGTCATTGCGCCGCACCTCGTTCAGCCGGTCCAGCCCCGCCCGGATATGGTCGGTGCCGCGCCCTTCCTCGATCAGGATGGCGCCGATCTTCTGCGCGATCAACACCGGGTCCAGCGCATAGCGGGTGGGGAACAGCTCCGCGCCGGTGCGGTCGTGTTTCCAACCATGCACGCGGCGGCCATGGCGATTGTCGAAGATCGCCTCTTTCAACTGCACCTCGATCAGCTTGCGCTTTTCCTCGACACAGACGATAAGTTCCAGCTTCTCAGACCATTCCTGCATGGACTTCATGTCCAGCGGCCAGGTCTGCCCGACCTTGTAGGTGGTCAGGCCCAGCCGTTCAGCCTCGGCCTCGTCGATGCCCAGCAGCGACAGGGCATGAACCAGATCCAGCCAGTTCTTGCCCGCCGCGACAAAGCCGATCTTCGCCCCCGGCCTGCCCCAGACC
>CALEZJ010000481.1 GCA_937927885.1 uncultured Paracoccaceae bacterium
TGACGCCGGCGTTGTCGCCGGTCTCGCCGGCCTTGACCGTGCCGCTGATCGTGGATATCAGCAGTTCGGTGCGCAACTACATCCAGCCGAAACGGCTGGATGCCGAGGTGGCGAAGGTGCGCCGCGCGCTGTATTTCGATCTGGGCGTGCCGTTCCCGGGGGTGCACCTGCGGCTGAACGATACGCTGGAGCGGGACGAATACCGCATCCTGGTCAACGAGATTCCGGTGGCGGCGGGGCGGGCGCGGCCCGGGTTCGTTCTGGTGCGCGAGACCGAGGCGAACCTGCGGATGTTCGACATCCCGTTCGAGAAGGGCGAGGATTTCCTGCCCAATGCGCCCAGCCTGTGGGTGGCCACGCGCCACGAGGCGGTGCTGCGCAACGCCGGCATCCAGATGATGACCCTGCCGTCGATGCTGACCTATCATCTGGCCCATACGCTGAAGAGTCACGCGGGCGAATTCGTCGGCGTGCAGGAGACGATGTATCTGCTCAAGGAGATGGAGGCCAATTTTGCCGAACTGGTGCGCGAGGCCACCCGCACCCTGCCGGTCATCACCATCGCCGATGTCCTGCAACGTCTGGTCAGCGAGGAAATCTCGATCCGGGACATGCGCACCATTCTGGAGGCGCTGGTGGAATGGGGCCAGCGCGAAAAGGACGCGATCCTGCTGACCGAACATGTTCGTTCGGCGCTGAACCGTTACATCACTTACAAGTTCTCGGGCGGGCAAAGCGTGATTTCTGCCTATCTTCTTTCCAAGGGGATCGAGGACGAGGTGCGCGGGGCGATCCGGCAGACCTCGGGCGCGTCCTATCTGGCACTGTCGCCTGATACCCACCGCAAGCTTCTGGCCGCGATCAAGGCCTCGGTCGGCGAGATCAGCCGACATACGATGAAGCCCGTGGTGCTTGCGCCGATGGACATCCGCCGCTTCTTTCGCAAGATCGTCGAGCGCGAGTTTCCCGAACTTGCTGTGCTGTCGTTTCAGGAACTGGCGCCGCAGGTCAACATCCAGCCGCTTGAGCGGATCGAACTCAGATGAGCGCGGCGCGCCTCTCCGCCCTGTTGCTGGCCGCGATGAGCGCGGGATTGGTCTGGCTGAACTGGGTGCTGTCGGTCGCCGACGATCTGGCGGCGATCTGGGCCGGGGCCATGCTCGCCGCCCCCCTTCTGATCGCGATGGGACGGGCCCGGTCGGCCTTGCTGCGGCTGGCGATGGGGCTTCTGGCTGTGCTGCCGACGCTCTTGCTGGGGCAAACGCTGTTGACAGGTGCGTGTTTGCTTGTGCATTGGCCGCTGGGGGTGGCCGCGCTGGCGGCGGCGCTCTCCATCATCACCCTGTGCGAAATCGAGCGGCTGGATCCCGTGCCGCTTGCCGTCTTCCCCTTGGGCACGGCGTTGCTGGCACTGATCCTGATCCTCTTGTCCGAACCCGTCAGCCCACTTCGTTGGCCCGAGGCAGCGGCGCTTTTGCAGCGTACCGCGGTGCATCTGGCGCTGGCCGGCCTCGGTGCGATGATCGCAGCGGGTCTTGCTTTGACCGCGCTGCGCCGGTCGCTGGCACCGCGCGGGCGTCGGTTGATCGCGGCGATGATCGGGCTCTTGCCGCTGTTGGGCTTCACAGGGACCATTCTTGGCATCATGCAAACGCTGGCTGCGTTGCCAGCGGTCTTTGACGAGGCCGCAGGCGCGCCGGGTGATCTCGTTCCGGTCCTCTCGGGCCTGTCAACGGCCTTTGAAACCACGCTGATCGGGCTTGTTGCTGCAGTTGCAGCGGGGCTTGCGCTGGCACTACTGGACGCCGTTCTGGGCAGCGCCGAGGCGTGATGCCCCGCACCGGTCGACAGGGCATCGTTGCCGCCGATCTCTTGCTGGCGCTGGCGGCGGTCCTTTTGCTGCTTGTCGCCCTCATGGCCCCGGGCTGGCGAGCGGTGCTTCGCGACAGCGCGCCGATTGCGCCAGACACAGCCCCTTTGTCGGCGGGGCAAGCGCTGATCGTGGCGCTCGATGGCGAATTGCGGCTGGTCTCGGCCTCCGGGGTGCTTGCGCTCGACGACACGGCATTGCCGGACGATCCGCGTCTGACGGGCTGGCTGGCGGACAGGCCGGGCGCTGACCTGACCCTCGTGCTGGCGCATGACAGCAGGGATACCGGGTTTCTGGCCGAGGTCGCGCTGGCCCGGGCCGGGGTGACGCAGGTTGCCCGGCTGCGCCTGCCCGGACCCTGCGCAAGGCTCGAATTGACGCCGACAGGCGCGTTCTGCCATCCGGCCCGCCGATGACCGAGGGCCCGCTTGCACCCTGGCTGGCCGACATCGCGGCGAATATCCTCGCCGTGGTGCTGGTCGTGCTGATCGTGACCGGTCTTTCCGAAAGGGTTTCGGCCCCACCCGTGGCGTTGCCACTGACCCGGGTCGCCCCTGAGGGATCGGCCCAGATCGTTGCCTTGCTGCGCGAAAGGTTAGTGGGTGAGGCTGCGGCGATCGACCTTACCCCGATGGGCGTGCAGCACGTCCGCGATGCGACCGGAGTGGTGCTGGTTTCGGTGTTCACCGCGCGCGACCACGCCACCATCCTGCGCGGATTGCGTGATCGTGGACTCGCATGGCGCGAGATCACCGTGCCCGAGGCCCTCCACGCCTCCGATGGCAGTGGCTATTCAGCGGCTTTTCTGGCCCTGCACGCCGAGGCCGAGGACCCCGAGAGGTTCCGAAGCGCGCTCAACCGCCTGTTGTCGCAACCCGGCGCCCGAGCCACGCGTGGTCTGATCGGGGATGAGGATGCTCACCGGGGTCTTGCCGCGCGTATGTCGGATTGGGGTCGGGTTCTGGCAGGTCTTACGATGTTGATGCTGGTGCTGGCGATCCGCGCCTTTGGCCGCCGCGCGAACGCTACAGCCGCAAGCGGCGGCGGGGTCCGCCCGGACCTGGCCTGAGCGGGTTGCCATCGTCCTCGGGGCTTCCGGCCAATTGGGCGATTTCCTCGGCCGCAAGTGCCATCGGCAACGAGAGCGCGCGCGCGATCTGGCCCAGGGCCGCGCCCAGCATGGCCAGAAAGCCCATCGCCATCTCGCCTTCTTCGCCGTCGATCTGTTTCAGGAATCGTCGGATTCGCCGCAGCAACCGATGATCCCCACCGATTTTTGCAATGTATTCTGCCAGTTCCTCGGGAGTCATGGCGACCAGCTTCTGGCCCAGTTCGCGCAGGGCTGCGGCCTCGAACCGGGGGGTGTCGCGCGCAAAGGCCGATGGAAAGGGCCACCCGGGGATCATTGCCGCGTTCAGGATCACGCCTGCCGCCGCCGCACGGCTTTCGAACGAAAAGGCCGCCTGCGAGGCGCTCGTCCCCTCAACGCTGTGCAACAGGGCAAGTGCAGCGCGGACCACATCCGGCGGGGTAGTATTGGTGCGGGGCACTGCGGCAGAATCGGCGGCTGCGGCAATCTCGCGCTGCGCCGGGCGGGGGTCACCCTGGGGCGTATGGACCGCGCGCGGAACGGTTGGATTGGTCGCCAAGGGAGCGGGCGACTCTGTACCGACCCGGGTGCTTCTGCCCTCAGTCGGTGTGTGCAGGCTGGTCGGCAGGGTCTGGGACCCGTGCGGCTGCGGTGTGGCGAGGAGCACCGCCGCAGGCATCGGCCCGGCTTGGGGCACGGGGAAGGGCCCCCCGGTTCGCGCCTGCGGTGGAGGCATCGCGGGAATCAGCGGCTGAGGTGTCGGCCCGATGGCGGGTGGGCTGGCAGGACCAAGCTGCAATCCGGGGGTGCCGGGGGTTACACGGCCCGGACCCGGTGGGCCGCTCTTGGCCGGTGCCGCGTTTTGGGCCGGGGCTCCGGCGGGTATCGGTTCTCCTCCCTGCCCCGATACCGCGAGAGTGCTGGCGCCGGGAAGCGCGCCGGGGGTCGTTGCTGTCGGCTGGCCGATAGCACCGCCCGGAACCGTGCCAGTCGCGGGGCGCGAGATAAGGGTTGGGTCCGTTGGGGCCTTTCCGCCAGCGCCAGACCCAACCCCCTCGCTGACACTGAAAGCCTGGCCTGGTGCTGGGCTGGTCGTCAGGCCGAGCTGGCCACCCAAGGTGGAGCCGGGGGAGATGCTGGACAGCACCGGTCCCTTGTCACCGACGTTGGCCATGGGCAAGGTCAGTGCGATGGGTGCGGACGCTGGCTGCGTCGAGGTGCCAGCAGTTGCCGATGCCGATGCCGATGCCTGGGGCGATGGAGCCGGAACGACGGCAGCACCGCCCCCGGGCGCCGGAGGCGCAGGTAGGCGTGCAATGGAGGCCTCGTAGCCTGCGGATGGGACCGTCCCCGACGGAACGCTGGCGCGCAGTGCTGCCACCACGGCCGAAGGTGTCGCCTGAACCGGGCGCGGCGGGTTCAGCGAATCGAGGCTACGCGACAGTGAGACCGCTGGTGTCAACGGCGCGCTACCCGGCACCGGGGCAGGGGCGTTTGGGCGCGCCGCAGGCTGGGACGGTGCGGAGGCCGCTATCGGGGGCGGCTGCACTGTTTCCGATGTGTTGAACCGCTTGGCGATCTCGACAGCCTGATGGCTTTTCAACAGCGCAAACAGCGAGATGTCGCCGCTCATCGTGCTAGACCCGACTGCGCACAAGCGTGGCGAGGCGCTGGACCTCGGGTGCCATGCGCTGGCGTTCGCCGGAATCCTCCAGCCCCTCGAACTGGGTGATCAGCCGCTGCGCTGCGTTCCAGTCCTGCTGATGGCATGCCAGCTCGATCCGGTGGAACAGAACGGCAGGGCACCCGGGCGCCAGGGCGGCGGCGGTCTCGAACACGATCTGTGCTGCCTGATCCTCTTCAACGACCCGAAGGCAAATACCCAGTCCCAGCCAGTGGTCCTTGACCTTTGGGGCTAGCAGAGTCAGCGTCTGGAAGAGGTGTAGCGCCTCGGTTAGACGTCGGGCTTCGAAGCGCGAAAAGGCTTGGGCATAGAGGATGTCGACTGTCGCGGGCGGCAGCCCCAGTGCTTCCAGCAGCGTCTGGCCTTCGGCCACCTTCTGGAACAAGTCGGCATAGTCGCGGCCGCCCTCGTCGCTGATTTCGGTCAGGGCCGCGAGAACCTCACGCGTCGTGTCCGGGGTCAGGGCGAAGGTGTCGCTCATCAGTTGCCCTCAGCTTCGCGCGCGGGACAGAGCGATCAATTGCTGCGCCGAGCTGGCCAGTGATCGGTCACCTGCGACTTCGGCCAGACGTGCGGCATCGACCAGATCCTCGATTGCCACCTCGATTTCGCCCATGGCAAGCGCCGCACGTCCCGAGAGGAAATAGCCGACCGGCGAACGGGGGCGCTCGGCGATCACCACCGCTGCTGAATGCATCGCCAGTTCGGCGTGACCCGCCGCCAGCGCGGCCTCGGCCAAGCCAATCTGATAATCGGCGTTCGCGGGTTCGACCATAACCAGGCGGGCAAACCCGCCAAGGGCCGCATCGACATTTCCCGCGACCAGATCATTACGGGCGATCTGACCCAGAGGGTCCAGGTCGCCTGACTGCAGACCCATGCGTTGCAGGATCGAACCCTCGGCCAGAAAGTCCTGCAAGGCGCTGCGAAACTCTGCTACCCCGGATTGCGTCATTCCCTGTTTTCCCTTGTTTTCTGTCACTTGCCGTACTCCCTAGGCGGCGAAACCGCCGCTCAGGGCTGGAAGATAACCATGCCTGCCGTCGGATCGCTCACCGGCCGTCGGGCGGGGGTGTCGCGCTCGCTCACCGAAGCAACGCGCTCGAGGATCGGGTCGGAGAATCGGCGCCAATCCAGCACATCCTGCAATGCGGGTACTGCCTCGCGCGCGGGGTTGCCATCAATTCGCGCGATCGCGCGAACCTGCAAGGGGGCAAGCCCCTCGGTCTGCCGCGCCGCCCGCTGTGCCAACTGGGCCGTGTCCTTTGCGCCGGGCAGACTCAGGGCGGATCGGTTGACCGCGCTCAGGCCCAGACCGACCCGCAGCAGTCGGCGCAACTGATCGCCCGCAGTCTGTGGGTTGGCCGACAAATCGCCCAGAACGGCTTCGATCAGGATCGAGCGGCCGTCCCGCGTCAGCCGAAGCTCGACTTCGGTGTCATCCATCGAGAAATCGAAACGGTCGCCGATTTCTTCGGGCGGAGCGGCAAGTCCCATGGCCTGCCATATTGCCTCGACGGCCAGACGAACATCGCTGGGCATGGGTGCGCTTCCTTCCCGGCCTCAGAGCCGCGACGCGGTTGCCATCATGTCGGTTTCAGCCTGTGCCATTTCCTTGAGAAATTGCATCGCCGCGTTCAGCATTTCCTGCAATTCGTCCATGAACTGCTTGGCGAAATCGGCATTGGCCTGGCTGTCCTGCGCTGCTGCGGCCAGTTCCTGGCCACGGGCCTCGTCATATTTGGACATGCCTTGCAGGATGCCCTCGGACAATTTGCCGACAGCGTTCATCAGGCCCGAAATGGCCTGTCCCAACTGCGAACGCGCGTCGCCCAGCTTGATCGCAGCGTCGCCGGATTTCTGCATCCCTTCGGCGATATGGTTCAGCTTGGATTTGTTGGCCAGATCGCCCAGACCGTTGCCGGTGATCCCGTCTGCGATCTTCTGGGTCTGGATCGCATCCTTGGTGCTTGCCAGCCCTTCCTTGATCTTGCCGATCGAGGACACCGCGCTGCCGATCGAGATCACCGCCGAGACCACGGCAAAGGCAAAGGATACCGCAGCCGCGATCAGCGCCTTCTGCGCTGCTTCGCGGGTTTCACTCGCCTGCCCTTCCAGTTCGCTACGCGCTTGAGCGCGGGCTGCGAGGCGCACATCCAGAGCGTTCTGGCGCGACATCGAGGCGAATTCCATGATCAGCGTCGCCAGTTTGTCCGGGTCGCGGACCGAGGACACCTGGCTGCCCCCGCTGCCTCCGCCGCCCTGTCCGACCGGAACATTGCCCGTATTCCCACCGATCACGCCCGAGCCGACGCTCTGGCCCTTGCCGGGACCCGAAGTCTTGTCGGTGCCGCCGCCCTGGTCGGTGCCATAGGTGCCGTAAGTGCCGTAGGATTTTCCTGTAGAATCAACCGTTGCCATGGGACTCTCCTGTAC
>CALEZJ010000482.1 GCA_937927885.1 uncultured Paracoccaceae bacterium
GGCGAAGCGCCCCCGGGTCTCTCCCTTCAGCCCTGCGCGGCCAGTTCCGCGCGATAGGCCCATTCGATCCACGGCATCAGCGCCGCCACATCGCTGGTCTCGACGGTCGAGCCGCACCAGATCCGCAGCCCCGCCGGCGCATCGCGATAGGCGCCCGCATCCAGCGCGACGCCCTCTTTCTCCAGCCGCTTGGCGACGGCCTTGGCGAAGGCGGCGCCATCCCGGATCGCCGGATCGGTGAATTTCAGGCAGACCGAGGTGGTCGAAGCCGTCGCCGGATCCTCGGCCAGATCGGCGATCCAGTCCTTGCCGGCGATGAAGTCGCGCACGGCGGCGGCATTGGCCTCGGCCCGCGCGACCAGCGCCTTTTGCCCGCCGATGGACTGCGCCCATTTCAGCGCGACCAGATAATCCTCGACCGCCAGCATCGAGGGCGTGTTGATCGTCTCGCCCTTGAAGATGCCCTCGATCAGCTTGCCGCCCTTGGTCATGCGGAAGATTTTCGGCAGCGGCCAGGCGGGGGTATGGGTTTCAAGCCGTTCCACCGCGCGGGGCGACAGGATCAGCATCCCGTGCGCGCCTTCGCCGCCCAGAACCTTCTGCCAACTGAAGGTGACCACATCCAGCTTGTCGAAGGGCAGGTCCATCGCAAAGGCTGCGCTGGTTGCGTCGCAGATGGTCAGGCCGGCACGATCCGCAGGAATCGCATCGCCG
Organism: uncultured Paracoccaceae bacterium; assembly: GCA_937927885.1. GTDB lineage: Bacteria > Pseudomonadota > Alphaproteobacteria > Rhodobacterales > Rhodobacteraceae > Pararhodobacter. Next base: position 715 of record CALEZJ010000482.1, read on the forward strand.
TTCGGAACCCGCACGCCGCTGGTGGTGCCGTTCCAGGTGAACACCACGTCATTGTCGAAATCGACCTGGGTGAAGTCGACGATATGGCCATAATCGGCCTTGCGCACCACGGCGTCGATCTTCAACTGCTTGACCACATCGGTGACCCAGCCTTCGCCAAAGCTTTCCCAGGCCAGCATCTCGGCCTTGCGCGGCCCCAGCAGCGACCACAGCGCCATCTCGACCGCGCCGGTATCCGATGCGGGAACGATGCCGATGCGGTAATCTGCCGGAACGCCCAGAACCTTGCGCGTCAGGTCGATGGCTTCGGCCAGCTTGTTCTTGCCGATGGCGGCACGATGCGACCGGCCCAAGGGGGCGTCGGCAAGCATGTCCAGACTGTAATGGGGGATCTTGGCGCAGGGGCCAGAGGAGAAGCGCGGATTGATCGGGCGCGCAACCGGGATCGTCAGATCGGTCATGGTAGCCTTCCAGCTAAAAGCCCTTCGTTGGGGAAGGGTGTCCCGCTGCCCGGATAGCCATTCCCCCGGATTTCCGCAACAGGAAAAGGAAATTTCGCACCGCGCCGTGTAAGTTTGTGCAGGGCGCTTGCAGGGCGCTTGCAGAAATATCCGTGCAAAACCCGTGCAGCCGCGCCGACCCGCCGCCGTGAATCGCCCTCGCCAGAAATGAGAAACCCCGGCGCGCTGGCGGGCGCGACCGGGGCAAAGCACTTGGGATTGGGCGTCAGAAACCCAAGTGGAAGTTATCTCACCTTGCCGTTTTGCGCAATCGAGGAATCACCCGCATGGGATGACGACTCGGCTTTCGGGATGGGAGGTGCAGCATGATCCTCCGAGATCCCGCGCGCTGGGCAATCCGGCAGGACGTTGTGACGGCCCCCACGGCTCGCCTCGTCAACGCAGCCTTGGCCAGCCATGCCAATGTCGATGCCCGTTGTCGCCCCTCAATCGAGGCGCTGTCCTGCGCCACTGGTCTCTCTCGCCGCACCATCCAAGCGAATATCGCCCTGCTTGAGCGGGCTGGTCTCGTCACGGTCGAGCGCGGCGGCGACTGGGTTCGGCGCGGCATCGGCCGCGCGTCCACCTATGCCATCGCCATGGCGGTTCGATCCCCTGACGGTCACCTGCCGTGCAGCCCGTTTCTGGATTGGGCGTGGTGCGTTGAAGTCGGCTCGTGGGTTGATCGCTGGATCCTCGTCGCTCTGGCGCAATTCGCAGACGCCTCTGGCGAGTGCGACCCCAGCGTGGCCGAGGTCTAGCGCGCTACAGGCCTCGCTGATCGTGCTATCCGCACGAGTCTCGCACGGCTCGATGCGGTCGGGCTGATCAGCCGCGAGAAAACCATTGGCCGCGCGGCGCTGATCAGGCTGAGAGGCGATGAGCAGGAGGCTGTGGATAACTCTCAGGTCGAGATCAGCGACCCCGGCACCTCCTGCACCGTAGCCGCTCAGACCCCGGCACCTCGTGCGCAGAACCCCGGCACGTCCTGCACCCTAACAACCCTGAACAACCCTGATACTGACACGCGAGAGCGCGCCGCGAAGTTTCCCGATCCGGTTCTGGTCGAAGTTCTGGCGACCTGCGGCGTCCCGGCTGACGAGGCCCAGCGCCTGCATGGACAAACCGAGCCAAACCGATGGCGCGACGAACTCGGCCTTGATCAGCGAACGATCCTCGCAGTGCTGCACCGGGTGCTGATGAATGCGCGGAGAGGTGATCCGCACTTCCTGCCAACCTCGCTTGCCTATTTCACCGAGGAAATGCGCAGAGAAGCGGGAAGGCGGTTGAAACCGGCTCTCACCCCGATCAACGGATAGCGCTGGGCAAAACGGGCAGGAACTGCTGAGAGCAGGTCTGCGTCAGCCGGAGGCGTGGTCGGGCGAGTCATCGGCGGGTTTTCGGCAATCTCGAAGGCGGCGGGCCGGGCAAGCGCCACAGCCGCCACAGAGCGGCCCGCAGGGCGTGGCGATGGGTTTTCTGCTGGCGATGCCTCGCCTGACGCCGGATTGCCGCCTGTGGTGCGCGCAGCGTCTGCTGTGGGACCGTTCACCGCGCCTGCGACAGCGGCCCCACGCCCAAGCCGGTGCAGCGCCGAAGCCGCTGCCCAGATCATGGCTGCTGCCGGGTTCGGTCGTGTGAGCAGCCCTTCGCCGACCGCAGCAGTGGGGGTGGCATCATGAGTGCGCAGGCCGTGGCATGGGCGCTCATCCATCCCGTCAGGACGCCGCTGGAACGCCTCGTCCTGCTCCTGCTGGCCGACTGCACCTAGGATGAGGGCTTGGGGAGAGTGAACCTTGTGCGGCTGGCTGCCATGGCCGTCTGCGATCCGCTTGCCCTGCCTGCACACCTTGGACCTGTCCCGGTTCTGTTCCGGTGTTCTGAGAGCGATGCTTTCGCCA
>CALEZJ010000483.1 GCA_937927885.1 uncultured Paracoccaceae bacterium
CCAGCGCATGGGTCGATCTGGAGGCCATCGTCCGCAGCGTCATCAACGACATCGCCTATACCTCGTCCGAGGTCGGCTTCGACGGCGCGACCTGTTCGGTAATCAACATCATCGGCAAGCAAAGTCCTGAAATCAATCAGGGCGTTGACCGCGAATCCCTCGAAGAACAGGGCGCGGGCGATCAGGGGTTGATGTTCGGCTATGCCTCGGACGAGACCGACGTGCTGATGCCCGCACCAATCACCTATGCGCATCGTCTGGTGGAGCGCCAGTCGCAGGTCCGCCGCGACGGCACGCTGTCCTGGCTGCGCCCGGACGCGAAATCGCAGGTGACGCTGCGCTATGACGCGGACGGCCGGCCCGAGGCGATCGACGCGGTGGTCCTGTCCACGCAGCACAATCCCGAAATCTCGCTGGCCGATCTGCGCGAAGCGGTGATCGAGGAAATCATCAAGCCGGTCCTGCCCTCCGAATGGCTGTCGGATGCGACGAAATATTTCATCAACCCGACCGGGAAATTCGTCATCGGCGGCCCGGTCGGCGATTGCGGGCTGACCGGGCGCAAGATCATCGTGGACAGCTATGGCGGCATGGCGCGGCACGGCGGCGGCGCGTTTTCCGGCAAGGATCCGTCCAAGGTGGATCGCTCGGCCGCCTATGCCGGGCGTTGGGTGGCCAAGAACATCGTCGCCGCCGGGCTGGCGCGGCGCTGCGAGATTCAGGTAAGCTACGCCATCGGTGAGGCGCAACCGACCTCGATCAGCCTCAACACTTTCGGAACCGAAACCGTGCCGCATGACCGGATCGTGGCGGCGGTGCGCGAGATCTTCGATCTGCGCCCCTTCGCCATCATCCGCGATCTGGACCTGCTGCACCCGATCTATCGCCCGACCGCCACCTATGGTCATTTCGGCCGGAATCCCCATGCGCTGAACAGCGGCACCGCCTTCAGTTGGGAAAAGACCGACCGGGCCGAGGCGCTGAAAGCGGCGCTGTCCTGATGCAAACCCGGCGCAGATCATGGTCCGCGCCGGGTATTCCTTTGCCGGGATTTTTCAGCGGCGGCGGCTTTCGGCCGAGGGTGTGTCAAAACTCGCCTACATGCTATGCTTTCTCGGTAGCGGGAGATCGGCATGGCGGGTTTCATCGAGGGCATTCAGCGTAGCCAGACGGTGCTTTTCCCCGAGCGGCTGGAAGACTGGATCGGCGAAGATGATCTTGTCCGCGTCATTGACCTGTTCGTCGATGAGCTTGATCTGGCAGACCTCGGCTTCGCGCGCGCGACCCCGGCTCGCACCGGTCGGCCGGGGTATCATCCTGCGGTCCTGCTGAAGCTGTTCATCTATGGCTATCTGAACCGGATCCCGTCGAGCCGCCGGCTGGAGCGCGAGGCGGGTCGCAATGTCGAGGTGATGTGGCTGATCGGCAGGCTGGTGCCAGACCACAAGACCATAGCCGAATTCCGTCGCACGAATGGCCGCGCAATCCGCAAGACTTGCGCACAGTTCGTGGAGCTGTGCCGCCGGATCGGCGTGCTGAAGGGCGGTTGTGTCGCCATCGACGGGAGCAAATTCAAGGCCGTCAACAACCGGGATCGCAACTTCACCAGGAACAAGATCGCCAGCCGCCTCGTCCATCTTGAGGCTGATGTCGAACGCTATATCAATGAGATGGTCCGCCTTGACCGGCAAGAAGAGGGCGAGGCCCGCGCCGTGAAGGTGCTGCATCTGGCACGCCGCTATGGCCGTATCCGGCAGGAGATCGCGCGTTTGAAGGCGATGGACGAAGCCTTGGCTGAAGCGCCGGACGGGCAGATTTCCCTGACCGATCCGGACGCCCGGGCCATGGCGACCAGCGCCCGGCACAGCGGTATAGTGGGCTACAACGTCCAGACCGCCGTCGATTCAGAGAGCCATATCATCGTCACGCACGAGGTCACCAATCAGGGCTTTGACCGCGACCAGCTCAGCCCGATGGCGATCGCAGCCAAGGAGGCCCTCCTCCGGGACGACCTGCATGCCATTGCCGACAAGGGTTACTTCAGCGGCCCCGAGATCCTCGCCTGCCATGAGGCAGGCATAACCACGACAGTGCCGCGCCCGGCCACTTCGGGGAATGCGGTCAAGGGCATGTATGTGAAGGCCGATTTTGCCTATGATCCGGAACGCGACGTCTATGTCTGCCCGGCGGGCGAAGAGCTCATCTATCGCTACACCACCGAGGAGCGCGGTGTTCAGGTCCCGCGATACTGGATCAACGAATGCCAGACCTGCCCGTTGCAAAGCCGATGCACCACCGGCACCGAGCGCCGTATCACCCGCTGGGAACATGAGCACCTGATCGACGCGATGCGCGAAAGGCTGAGCCGGGACACAGACCCGATGACGCTTCGCCGCTGCACCGTCGAACACCCCTTCGGCACGATCAAGGCATGGATGGGGCACACCCATTTCCTGACCCGAAGGCTGAAAAACGTCCGCACCGAAATGGCCCTGAACGTGCTGGCCTACAACATCAAGCGGGTCGGCTCCCTGATTGGCATCCGGCGCCTGATGCTGGCTATTCCGGCCTGATCAGACCTTATGTCCCATTTTTTGCATGCTGGTGCGCTCTATGAGCCCGCCAGGCCAGCCTTGGCCGCCCACCCACGCCACATGACGATTTGGTGTTGAAGGGAGGCGCCAACTCGGAAACCTGCGATCGCACGACCATCGCCACCGAGTTTTGACACACCCTCAGCCCAGAGCCGCCGCTCGACCGAGAAACATGCTGCTTTGCAGTATTTCCGGTAACCGCCGTTCGTCCAACCCCGCAGCGAACATCCGTCCAAGTTGGAGGCAATGGGGCCCTCTCCAAAGCTGACGATGGCGGCCCTACAACAATGACGCCCCGAGCTTCACAGGTAAAAAACCAAATGCACATAGAGGTGGCTGCGTCAATCTGAACAGGTGGGCTAAGTGTATTTTCTGAGCAACGG
>CALEZJ010000484.1 GCA_937927885.1 uncultured Paracoccaceae bacterium
ACCGAGGATATCGCCCAGCGAAGCGCCGGCATCCGACGAGCCATACTGCTCGACGGCTTCCTTTTCCTCGGCGATTTCCCGCGCCTTGATCGACAGACCAAGCTTGCGGGTCTTCGAATCGACCGAGGTCACGCGCACGTCGACCTTGTCGCCGACGCCAAAACGCTCGGGGCGCTGGTCGGCACGGTCGCGTGCCAGATCCGAACGGCGGATGAACGACTTCATGCCGTTGTAATCCACCTCGATCCCGCCCTCTTCGATCGCCGTCACCGCGACAGTGATGATCGAGCCGCGCTTGACGCCATCGACGGCTTCCGAGAACGTATCGGCACCCATCGCCTTGACCGAGAGCGAGATGCGCTCGCGCTCGACATCGACTTCCAGCACGGAAGCATGGACGGTGTCGCCCTTGCGGTACGACTGGATCGCCTCTTCGCCACGCTGGTCCCACGACAGGTCCGACAGGTGAACCATGCCATCGATGTCGCCTTCGAGGCCAACGAACAGACCGAATTCGGTGATGTTCTTGACTTCACCCTCGATGGTCGAACCGGCGGGGTGGTTCTCGGCGAACACTTCCCACGGATTGCGCTGGGTCTGCTTGAGGCCGAGCGACACGCGACGCTTGCCCGAGTCGATTTCCAGCACCATGACTTCGACCTCTTGCGAGGTGGAGACGATCTTGCCGGGATGGACGTTCTTCTTGGTCCAGGACATTTCCGAAACGTGGACCAGACCCTCGACGCCCGGCTGCAGTTCGACGAACGCGCCGTAGTCGGTGATGTTGGTCACGCGGCCCTTGTGGACCGAACCCAGCGGATAGTCGCGTTCGACCGAGTCCCACGGATCGGCCTGCAACTGTTTGATCCCCAGGCTGATACGGTGGGTGTCCTTGTTGATCTTGATGACCTGAACCTTCAGGCTCTGGCCGATCGACAGGACTTCAGACGGGTGGTTGATGCGACGCCAGGCCATGTCGGTGACATGCAGCAGGCCGTCAACACCGCCGAGGTCAACGAAGGCACCGTATTCGGTGATGTTCTTGACCACGCCATCCAGCACCTGGCCTTCGGCCAGCTTGCCGATCACTTCGGCGCGCTGCTCGGCACGGCTTTCTTCCAGGATGGCGCGGCGCGAGACGACGATGTTGCCGCGGCGGCGGTCCATCTTCAGGATCTGGAACGGCTGTTTCAGCCCCATCAGCGGGCCGGCATCGCGCACCGGACGAACGTCGACCTGCGAACCCGGCAGGAACGCAACCGCGCCCCCCAGATCCACGGTAAAGCCACCCTTGACGCGACCGAAGATCGCACCGTCAACGCGGGTCTCGGATTCGTAGGCCTTTTCCAGACGGTCCCAGGCAGCCTCGCGGCGGGCCTTTTCGCGGCTGACCACGGCTTCGCCGCGCGAGTTCTCGACGCGCTCGAAATAGACCTCGACTTCGTCGCCGATGGCGACTTCGGGGTTCTCGCCGGGGTTGGCAAATTCCTTGATGTCGACGCGGCCTTCCATTTTGGAGCCGATGTCGATGATGGCCTGGCCCGCTTCAATCGCGATGACCTTGCCCTTGACGACAGTCCCTTCCTGGGGGGTGTCGATCTCGAAGCTCTCGGCAAGGAGGGCTTCGAATTCAGCCATGGAGTTCTTCATATATGTACAGTCCTTCGGGTGTGTTTCACTGGCCTGACGGTTGGCTCCGCCGGTCTTTCGCTGCCCTTCGGAAAAAGACCCGACGTGCGCCCCGAAAGGACGCACAGTCAAACCCTGCCTCAGGATGGGGGGGCTATAGACCCATTGTACCCCTCTGGCAAGCGCCGGAGCCTTGTCTTCCTGATGGGGGCGCGGCAGTTTGCCACAGGGCACAGCAGGAGCGACCGATGAGCCAGACCATGATGACGCGGATTGGCTGGGGCCTGTCAGGGCTCTATGCGACTTTCATGCTGGGCGCTTCGGTCGCGCCAAAGCTTCTGGGTCTGGCAGTCGCGGACGAGACCCTGGTCGCACTGGGCTGGGTCGGCGCGCCGATCCTGCTGATTGGCGTGCTGGAACTGGTCTGCACCCTGCTCTACCTCTGGCCGCGCACTTCGGTGCTGGGGGGCGTGTTGACCATGGCGATCCTGGGCGGCGCGATGGCGACACACCTGCGCGCGGGCTCGCCGCTGGCCAGCCACACGCTGTTCTCGCTCTATCTGGGTCTGGCGATGTGGGGCGGCCTTTGGCTACGCAGCCCCGCCCTGCGGACACTGTTTCCGCTGACCCGCGCCTAGCAATATCGTTCGGGCCCGATCCATTGCGTCGTGTCATAGCGGTCACCATGCGCCCAGCCGACCGGCAGGACCGCTTCGATCCGGGCAAGATCCGTGGCGCTCAGATTGCGCGTGGCCCCGGTCAGGGATTCGCGCAGATGCTCCACGCTGCGCGTGCCAGGGATCGGCAGGATGTGAGGCCCCTGCGCCAGCAGCCAGGCATTGGCCAGTCCCGCGGCGGGCAGCCCCATCTCGGCGGCAAGCGCGCGAAACCGGTCGGTCATTGCCAGATTGGCTGCATGGTTGCCCGGCTCAAAGCGCGGGTTCGATTTCAGAAAGGCAACAGCGGGCACGCCTTCGGGCTGGATCGGATGATCCGTCAGCACCGAACGCCCGACCGGAGAGAACGCGACCAGCGCGGTGCCAAGCTCGGCGCAGGCCTGCACCAGCCCCAATTCCGGCGCGCGGGTCATCAGCGAGTATTCCGACTGCACCGCGTCGACATGGACCACCGCCGCGGCCCGCCTGAGGGTCGAAGGCGCAATTTCGGAAAACCCCACGGCACGCGTCTTGCCCTTGGCCTTCAGCCGCGCCAGGGTTTCAGCCACCTCCTCGACGGGGCGTCCCGCCTCGCGGCGGTGGACATAGAAAAGGTCGACCGCCTCCACACCCAGCCGCGTCAGGCTCGCGTCCAGTTCGCCCTCCAGATAGGCCGCCGAATTGTCGAGCCCGCGCGTACCATCGGCGCGCCAGGCGATTCCCGCCTTGGTGGCGATGACAAATTCCTCTCGCGCGCCGGGATTTCGTGAAAGGTAGCTGCCGATCCAGCTTTCCGATCGCCCGCGACCATAGACATTCGCCGTGTCCAGATGATCCACGCCCGCATCGCGCATCGCATCCAGAATCGCATGCGAGGCCGCCTCGTCGGTCGGCCCGTAGAAATCCGAAAACGACATCGCGCCGTAACCGATGGCCGAAACCTCGGGCCCCTGCTTGCCGATCCTGCGCCGCTGCATCCGCCTGCCTCCTGTCCGCTTTGCCCGCGTTTTGAAACCTCGCTGCCCCTTGGTCAACCCCGCGCGCGGCCTCACTTTGGCCCGATTTTCCCGCAACGGTGGCATCACACGCATTCGAGCCGCCGACATGGATCTCTCTTCGACCCCCTCGACCCAACTCTGCCGAGCCATGGCGCTGCTGATCGATGGCGAAAACATCGCCGCCGGTAGCGCCGCGGCCGCCTTGAGCGCCACGCGCAGGCTGGGGCCGATTTCCACGGCAAGGGTTTACGGCGACGCCCGGACCCTCGGGCAATGGCACGAGGTTCCGGGCCTGCGCATCCAGCACGCGTATGCGGGAAAGAATGTCACCGACATGCTTCTGACGGTCGAGGCCATGGAACTCAGCCATTCCGGCCAGATCGACGGCTTTGCGCTGGCGACGAATGACCGGGATTTCACCCCGCTGGCGCAATCCCTGCGCAGTCGGGGATTCGTGGTGCTGGCACTGGTGGGCCCCACCGCACCGTCGATGTTTCGCGATTCGTGCAGCGCGGTGGTGAACCTGGTCCCCGAAGGTGCGGTGAAAGCCCACCCAACACCCGCCCCGCAACCGTCGATCGACCCGATCAAGGCCTGTGCAAGGGTTCTGCTGGGAAACAGGCCCTACCGTCCGCACGACTTTGGTGTCGCCATGAAGGCCGCAGGACACACCATCCCCAAAGGCCATGCCAGCTGGCGCGCATGGCTAAAGACCTCTTTCCCCAGCCTCTCCATCACAGGGACCGGCCAAGACGCGCTCTTTACCCTTCCACGCTGATCCTGTCTTTGCTCTGCAAAGGTCCGGTGAGGAAATCGCGACTCAAAAAGGGGGGCAACGCCCCCCTCCCTGCGCCGAACTGGGGAAAACCCTTAAAGCTGCGCCATCACCTCGTCCGACGCCTCGAAATTCGCCGTGACGGTTTGCACGTCATCGTCGTCTTCCAGCACCTCGATCAGCTTCATCAGCCGCTGCATGCCTTCAAGGTCCAGTTCGGTCACCGTCTGCGGCTTCCACACCAGCTTGGTCGTTTCGGACTCTCCCAGCGCCGCTTCCAGCGCCGAGGAAACCTCGCCCACATCCTCGAATGCGCACCAGATCACATGGCCGTCCTCGGAACTCTCGACATCCGCTGCCCCGGCCTCGAGCGCAGCCATCAGCACCGTGTCGGCATCCCCTGCCGAGGGCCCGTAAACGATCTGCCCCATGCGGTCGAACATGAACCCGACCGAGCCCGTTTCGCCAAGGTTCCCGCCGTATTTGGCAAAGGTCGACCGCACGTTCGATGCGGTCCGATTGCGGTTGTCGGTCATCGCCTCGACGATCATCGCAACCCCACCGGGGCCGTAGCCTTCATAGCGGATTTCCTCGTAGGTATCTGCATCCGCGGCCGATGCCTTCTTGATCGCCCGGTTGATGTTGTCATTGGGCATCGAGTTCGACCGGGCTTCCTTCACGGCCAGGCGCAGACGCGGGTTCTTGTCAGGGTCCGGGTCGCCCATCTTGGCGGCGACGGTGATTTCCTTGGACAGTTTCGAGAACAGCTTCGATCGCAGGGCGTCCTGCTTGCCCTTGCGATGCTGAATGTTGGCCCATTTGGAATGGCCTGCCATGATCGTCTCCGAATGCTTGATCGGGCAGGCTATAGTCCAGTCAGACGCGCGCTGGCAAGTCCGGGCGGCGCGGCGCAACCGTTGCTGGCGCAGGCGGTCGCCGTCCGGTCACATCGCCCAGAAGGGCGGCGAGTCTTGCGGCGTCATAATCGGCGGGGATCTCGACCAGCGGCACACCGGCCAGCCGCAATGCCCGGCGCTTGTTATAGTGGCGGGTGCGGGCCTTCGCACGGGTTTGCGGCGAGGCCCCATGGTGCCCGGCGCCCTGGTATTCGAT